>DJPC01000089.1:2364-11435 GCA_002439665.1 Dialister sp. UBA6422 | reverse complement strand
TTCATTGCAAGACCTGCATTAAGGCAGTAAACAGTAGACAGTATACTGTGTAAGTCATATCTAAATTATATATGTATGTAAAAAAGGATTCCCTAGTGATCGTAACCAGGGAATCCTTTTTTGGTAGACAGTATACAGTAAACGGTACACCGTAAACTGTAAATCGTCAACTGTCAACCATTACCCATTTTCTTCTGTCACTTTGGCGATGAATGCGCTGATAGCAGCCAGTCCTTGTTTGAGGGTGTCTGTATCTGCTGCGTAGCCGATGCGCATGGAGAAAGGTTCTTCGAAACAATCGCCAGGTGTCACAAAAGCGCCTGTTTCATAGTACATCTTTTGGCAGAAGGTATAAGAATCCATAGGAATATCATAGTAGACCAATGCGGTGGTACCTGCCTGTGGTTTGACATAGGAGACGTGGGGTTCTCCTTTGACCCAGTCGTCTAATATAGAAAGATTGGTACGGACCATTTCTTTATTTCGAGCCAGCAATTTTTCCTTGTGGGAAAGAGCCAAAGCGGCCACTGTTTCGTCAAACATACCGCAGCTTACTAGGTCATAATCTCTGTGGGACCAGCAGGATTGGAGTACATTCTGATCATGGGTGGCGATCCAGCCCAGGCGCAGGCCGGCCAGGGAGAATACTTTAGACATGGAGCTAGTAGAAATCCCTTTCTCGTATAAGTCTACAATAGAGGCAGGCCATTCATCGTTTTGGGTCAAATGACGATATACTTCATCCACCAATACATAGGCATCCACGGAGCGTGCAATATCTACGATGTCCTTCAATAAAGATTCACTCATTAAGGCTCCGGTGGGGTTGTTGGGGTTGTTTAAACAGATGACTTTACATCCTTCCATGGCCATTTGTTTGAGCTCTTTCAAATCAGGTAGATAATGATTTTCTTTGGTGAGCTTCATGACTTTTACCTCTGCTCCTAAGGAAGCAGGGATGGAGTAGAGCTGCTGATAGGTAGGCATGATGGAAATCACACGATCCCCAGGCTGTATCAAGGAATAGAAAATGTGATGATTGGCCCCAGAAGCGCCATGGGTGGGGACGATTTCTTCTGGTGTGATCGTTTTATACAAAGAAGCAATCCCTTTTTTGAAATCTGGACGGCCTTCGATATATCCATAGGTCAGACGGCGGCTGCAAAAGTCATCTAAGAAGGCTTTTTTGTCGATGCCTGTTAGGGCAAATAATTCATCCATGGAAACAGAATCTACACAAGTTTCTGCAATATTATATGTTGCTCCTGTTTCATATTCATTCATCCATTGTTCTACGGCAAAAGGTGCAATTTTCATATGATTTTCCTCCTAAAAAAATAAAGGATGCTTATTTCTACCTTTCAACAGTTTCCCGTATCCACCTACAGTAGAAATAAACACCCTTTGATTCCCCATCCGGTGACAGGGATAGTGTCATATATGAATCTATGTATAACATAGCATGACATATTCTAGGTGTCAATAGGAAGATGAAATAGGATATATCAAAGATAAAGGAAGGAGTATTTGCTGCTTGTCGCTTCTCCTTTTCTTGGCGGCTCATTCTTAGTTACTCATTCTAAAAATTTACCATCTGTGATACAATATCATTGCATATACAACAAATCATTTAGGAGGAATTATGGGAAAGCATTTTTCTTTTATCCATTGTGCTGATTTGCATTTAGGGGAGCCATTCAGCCATGTCCGTTTGGGCAGTAAAGGCCCTTGGAATGAACAAATCAGTAAGGCGACATTCAAAGCTTTTGAAAAAGTCGTAGATGCTGCACTGGAAAACAGGGTAGATGCGATTCTGATTTCCGGTGACGTATACAATTCTGATCATCATAGTTTAGCAGCCCAGATGGCTTTTGGCCGGGAACTCTATCGCGCGGCCCAAGGCGGGGTAGAAGTCTTCATTGTCCATGGCAATCATGACCCAAGAGAAGCTTGGCGGGCGGATATCCCGATGCCAGAGACGGTGCATATATTTTCTTCCGATGAGGTGGAAGGGGTTCCTCTGATGAAAGATGGAGAAAAAGTAGCTACCGTGTATGGTATCAGTTATAAAACAAGACATACCAAAGACAATTTAGCCAAATTGTTTCACAAAAAAGAGGAAGATTCTTTTGCCATTGGGATGCTTCATACCGATGCATCTTCTGAGGGAAGCACCTATGCGCCTTGCACAGTAGAGGATCTGAAACAGACGGGTATGGATTATTGGGCACTGGGCCATGTGCATACTAGAAAAACTTTATCTACCAAACCGTATATCGTATATCCCGGAAATACCCAGGGCCTTGATATCACAGAAATAGGACCTCGCGGGTGCTACTTGGTGGACGTGGGAGCCTATGGCACGATCACCATGAAATTTATCGAAACCGATGCCATCCGTTGGATGGATATGGTGATTGATATTTCTAAATACAAACAGGTGGATGATCTGCTTCGTGAAATCGCAAGACGTAGGGCAGGGCTTAAAGAACTCACGGGCCGTCCCAACATGGTTCGCCTGGTATTAACTGGTAGCGGGCCTTTGCATAAAGCAGTCTCCACAGAAGAGGGAAAAGATTTCCTTCTTCAAACATTAAATGAAAAGGAACAATTCCGTTTCCTATTTGCTTATTTTATTCGCATCGAAGACAATACCCGGCCTTCTATCAATCTAAAAGAACGAAGAGAATTGCCTGATGTGACAGGAAGTTATTTGAAAGCCTTTGATAGTTTGAATGACCTTTCCCCAGAAGAGAGAAAGAAAGCTCTTTGGGAATTGGCAGAAAAACAGCCTGAGGTGATGAAATATAAAGAGCTCCTTTCCGGCTTATCCGATGAAGTTTTGCTTCGTGCGTTTAAACGGGCGGAAGTGATAGGAGCAGAGATGCTCACCGAGGAGGAAGCAGATCATGAAAATCACTGATTTACAATTGGAGCAGTATGGGATTTACCGTAATGCCTCGTGGCAGCCTTCTTTGGATTCACTCAATGTGGTGATGGGAGAGAATGAAAGTGGTAAAACCACCATGCTCCGTTTTATTAGAGATATGCTCTTTGGGTATGGCCGAGGAAAATGGCAGGGCCGGAAGGGCAATATGGCTTTTGTGCGTTCTGATGGACAGGAATACCGGGTATTTCGGGATGAAAAAGATCGTTGGTTTGAAAATAGCAACCATGTGAAGTTTGAGGAAGAAATGCCTATCTTGTGGTGGCATGGTCTCAATCGATACATGTATGAGAAGATTTTTGCTGTAGGTCTAGAAGACTTGCAGGGGGCTTCTTTTCTATCCAATGATTCGGTCAGAAGTCGCTTTTTCATGCTCCAAGGGGGAGATACCCTTTCTAATGTAAAAAAAGTCATCCAAGAAAATAAAGAGAAATTATTAGTGGCTTCCCCCCAGGGCAAACGAAAGATTAACCAGCTTTTAGGGGAATTGGAAACGATCAATCAGGAATTGGATGGTCTTTCCAATCAGGAAAAAGACTTTGCGGAATTACAGAAAAAGCAGGAAGTACTCAAAAAAGAGGTAGAAGAACTTCAGAAGAAGCTGAGCACTGATAAAGAGCTAGATAAATCTTTGGAAAAGCAGCTAGGTGCTTGGGAATATTATAAGAGGGCCCGGGATATTAAAAGACAACTGGAACTATCATCCCAGGTGAAAATGTTTCCTTCCAATGGGAAAGAACAGTGGAACCAGCTTATGAATCGGATGAAAGTCATCCATGAGCAGAAAGAATCTCTGCAGGAAAAATTGGATGCCTACCAGCCGAAACGGAAAGATGAGGTCATTCCGTGGAATGGTGTGTCTTCTGAATTGGAGAAGCTTTATGTAGATCTAGGCCAGTGGAGACAAACCATACAGGATGCTGAGGACCTGGAAAAGGAAAAAGAAAACTGGCGACTGGATTTCATCAATTTGGGCTATGCCCTTCCTCTTTGGGATAGAGCACTGAAAATCGATGAACCTTGTAGCAATGTGGATTGGGACGAAGGGCGCCGTTTATCTCAAAGTGTAGGAGTTAGAAATAATGAGCTTCATTTCTGGCAGCAGAGAGAGCCAGAAGTGGAAGAAGTGGAAGAAGACAGCAATTCTGATAAGGATATTACGACCGAAAAAGATTGGCAGGTCTTAGAAGATACAGCAGGTGATTTGGAACAAGTCTTGCACCAGGTGGGAGATATCCAAAATCGCATCCAAGAAATCAATGGGGAAGAGGATAAGAAATTTACTCCCTGGCTTATGATGGGGATTCTGTTCCTTTTGGGAGGACTTTCTGGGGTAGGCGCTTTTTCTATGGCGATGGCAGGTTACACCATCCTCTATGGTGCTGGTGGTGCTTTAGTGGCAGGGGTGCTTTGTCTCCTCTTCCATAACAAGACCATTCATAGAAAAGCCCATGACCTAGAAAAACTCAATAAGGAAATGGAGGATTTGGAAAAGAAAAGAACCGATCTTTCTACCAAATTCCCTGGAAAAGCACCGAAATCTTTAGATGATCTCCAGGCCTTTCACAATATGATGCAAGAAAAACGTTCTGATTTCTATAAGGACCAGGCCAAAAGGCAGGCTATTTCCTGGAAACGGGAGACCGTCAGAAAGCAGCAATTGCAGCATCAGAAGTGGACCGATGAAGGTAAGATGCTGCAGAAGAAAAAACAGGAAGCCGATACAGACTGGAATGAATGGCTCAAGAAGAATCATTTACCTACCGTAGCAGCCGATGCGCTCTCTTCTTTGCAGGAACAGTGGCAGAAAATCTATACGGCAGAAGGAAAAGGAAAGATTTTGGACCTTCGTTTGGAACAGATGGATGCCAAGCTGGATGCTTTCAGTAAAAGAGCAGAAGATATTATCCGAGCTACCAAGCTTCCTTATGCCGTAAGTCCGGATGGTATCCAGGATGTGTATGAAGAAACCCACGAAAGAAGTCTAGAATGGCAGGCTATTTCTGAAAAGAATCGCCAGCATGAAGCGTATGAAGCAGAAATGAATAAGCTCAATGATTCCTGGGCTTCTTGCCAGCGGGAAATGGATACCCTTCTTCACTTAGTGAATGCAAAGAATGCAGAAGAATTTGCTGAAAAGGTCAATGCTCATGAACATCATGACCAGATTGTGAAAGAATGGGAAACGGTCAAACAGGATTTGCGTCTTTATGCAGGGAGCGAAGAAGAATTCCATAGCCTTTGGAATTCGTTGGAAACTGGTCAGTATGATAAATGGATGCAAGAGCACCAGGATATGGTCAAGCTCATTGATGAGGAAACCACAAAGCTAGGTGAATTGCAGAAAAGCCAAGGGGCTGTGGAAAATGAAATTTTCCGCTTAGCAGGCGATACGACCATCACCAAAACACTGCAGAAAAAGGAAAAGATAGAGGCAGAACTGAAAGCTTCTTTTGAAGAATGGCTCTCTTATATGTTTACTGGAGAAATTCTAGAAAAAGCGCAAGCCACTTATGAATCGGGCAAGCAGCCGCAGATTGTCAAGAAAGCCAATGAATTTTTAAAGACTATGACGAAGGGGAAATATTCCCTTTCCATTTCAGAAGATGGGAAGCAGATTGGCATTATTGATGGAGCCCATCGCATCAAAGATGCTAAGATCTGGTCTTCTGGTACGGGGGATCAAGTATTCCTTTCTATTCGTCTGGCTATGGCACTGTCATTTGGTGAGCAAATCGAACCGCTTCCTATTGTTTTGGATGATATTTTTGTCCGTTTCGATGAAGAACGGCAAAGAGAAACTTTGCGATTCCTCATGGAACTTGGGAAAACACAGCAGATTTTCCTCTTTACTTGTCATGCTAGAACCATGCGCATTGCGGAAGAAGTGGGAGCAGAAAAAGGAACTGGAGAATTTGTACATCTGGAAGCGGGGCATATTGAACGGACAGATGGACTGGAATATTGTGGCGCTTTAGGAGAAGCAGCTGCCAATGGAATCTAAGGATGCCGAAAAAGGATGTTTAGCAGGCCCTCCCAGGCTAGACATCCTTTTGAGGCACCCTATGTTAGTATTTCTGTAAGGAGCATGATCCAATGAATCACAAAGAGGAAAAGTTTTGGGATGCCCTGCGCACATATATGTATGGGGTGACAGCAGCAGGGCCTTATGTGGAGAAGGCTTTGACGGGGAAAGGGGATACAGGAGACGCTTTGGCATCCCTGCGCCAGTTGAAACGGGAGTGCCGGAATCAAAAAGAAGTGGTTATGTCTCGCATGTACAAAGCCTATAGTAAACCGATCACTCTAGATGCAGCCAAAGGATTTATTGATAGAGCCTATACCATTATAGACCAGCTTACCTCACTCCTTGACCTCCTTGATACGATACAATTGGGCGGAAAGCCAGAAGAAGTGGAACCCCTTTCTTCTCTTGTGGCTTGTAGTCTTTTAGAAATCCAAAAATGCATGGAATACACCACCGATTGCCAAGCCAACGGTCCTAAAATGGAAGCCCGGTGTCGTCGTATTTATGCCTACGAAGAACGGGGAGATGAATATATCCGTTCTTCTTGGCAATACTTATATGGAAAGAATCAGGATCCCATGGCTCTTCTCTATTGGAAGGATATTTTATCTCACCTGGAAAAGGTGCTAGATAGCGCGGCTGGGATGGCAGATCCTTTGTGGCGACTGGCATTAGATGCAGAATAGGGTTCTGCATTCATTTCTTCAAGTTGCTTTCATTTTCCAGTGGATTTTTTTTAAAAAACATGTATAATAGAATTACATGGAGGAAATGCCATGGGGCAGGGTATGCCTGCTCGACTCAATTGATGATTATTTCCCTGATTATCAATTCGGTTGCGAAAGATTCATACTCCTCAATGATTTTTCGCACAAAAAAGCGGCTTGGCCGCTTTTTTTGTTGTCTTTTTTTCTTAAGAAAAGAGAGCTGTGTTATAATAGGACATAGCATAAAAATTAAAATGTTATAGTATACACATAACGAGGCAATATATGAAAATCAAATGGCAACATCGGTCGTATCATTGGAAAGATGGGAAATCTCTTTCTGTGGGGGAAGATCCATTGGTCATGGGTATTTTGAATGTAACCCCCGATTCTTTTTCTGATGGAGGTATATGGAATACCCATACCAAAGCAGTATCTCACACCATGCAAATGATCGAAGAAGGAGCCGCTGTGATTGATGTAGGTGCAGAATCTAGTCGGCCTGGCCATACACCTCTTACGGGAGAAGAAGAAACCCAAAGACTTATGGAATTTCTTCCTGATGTATTAAAAATGAGTCTGGTTCCTGTATCCATTGATTCCTATCATTACGAAACCATGGAAAAGGCCCTTTCTCTAGGTGCTCATATGGTCAATGACATATGGGGATTTCAATACGATGATGGCAGCATGGCTAGGGTAGCTGCCGATTTTGATGTTCCTGTGGTTTTGATGCACAATCAAAATGGAACAGACTATGAAGGGGATATCATAGATGGGATGAAACATTTCTTTGATACCTCCATTGAAATTGCTTTAAAAGCAGGTGTGAAGGCAGAACATATCATCCTGGATCCAGGCATTGGCTTTGGAAAAACAGGAGAGCAGAATATGGAAATCCTATCTAGGCTTACAGAGCTCACCGGAGAATATCCTTGTCCTTGGCTTTTGGGGGTGAGCAGAAAACGGTTTATTGGCACCATTCTAGATTTGCCGGAAGCCAAAGATAGAGATGAAGGAACAGCTGCTGTGAATGTATGGGGCTATGATAGGGGATGTACCTTCTTTCGTGTCCATCATGTCAAGACCAGCTTAAGAGAACTTCGCATGTGGAAGGCACTGATGGAAGGGAAAGAGTCTCTCGCGGCACAAAGTAGCTAGAAACGAACAACCAATAAAGGAGAATCACATGGATAGGATTAATTTAAAACATATGGCTTTTTTCGGCTATCATGGAGATGAACCGGAAGAAACCAAACTGGGACAACGTTTTTATATTGATGTAGAAATGAGACTCGATTTGTCCAAAGTGGGCGAAACAGATGCTCTGGAAGATTCTGTGAATTATGTAGCTGTATACGAATTGGTGAAGCATCATGCCGAAGGGGGTCCTTATAAATTGCTGGAACGACTGGCAGGGGTCATTAATGATGACATTCTCCAAAAATTCCCGCTCGTAGAAGAGGTAATGACCACAGTGCATAAGCCTGGCTCTCCCATCCCGGGGATTTTGGATGATGTCTCAGTAACTCTTAGCAAGAAAAAACAGAAATGATATATGCAGAGTGAGGAAAATGAATAATCAGTATGTGATTTCTTTAGGCTCCAATGTGGGGGATTCTCTAGGTATTCTAAAAAGAGCGGTGAAGGTCTTATCCGAAGATCCAAGGCTCCAGGTGGAGAAGAAATCTTCTCTTTATAAAACTAAACCGTGGGGAAAAACGGATCAGCCGCCTTTCGTCAATGCCGCAATAGAAGTATCCTGGCAAGGTGAGCCAGATGAATTGATGACATTTCTATTGCAAGTGGAAAAGCTCTTTGGAAGAAAGCGTGATATCCATTGGGGGCCTAGGACCTTGGATTTAGATATGATTTATGGCTGGCATGTAGAAAGTCAGTCTAAGCTATTGCGTTTGCCGCACCCGTATTTCTGGGAGCGGCCTTTTGTGCTGGTACCTATGGAGGAGATGATTCCCCAGTTCTCCTATGAGGGGATTTCCATTGGTGACCGCATTGCTATGATCCATGGGTATGAAGAAGTGGAAAAAATACAATCATCCTGGGAGGATTTATAAATTATGGCAGAACGTATTCCAATGATTGCCAATGTGCGCACCCCTGTGGCACAAGATATTAGTCAAAAAAAGAAGGCACCTCCCTTTGAAATAGATAGGAAGATAGGCCCTTCTTTGGCAGACATGATTCATAGTGAGTTGAGCCAGTCCATAGGAATAGTAGATACCCACCAGGTAGATTGTATGACTGGGATCACTGGTTCAGAAAAAGCGCTGGCTCTTTCTGCTCTACTCAAGGACTGGAAAGTGGCAGTGGTCATTGTTCCAGAGCAGAAAGATATTTTTCGCTGGGAAGAAGACCTGGCTTTCTTTGC
>DJPC01000089.1:0-2269 GCA_002439665.1 Dialister sp. UBA6422 | reverse complement strand
TCTAGTACAGAGCGACTGCGGGAACGGATGAAGACCTTATCAGCTCTTTTGTCTGGTCGTCCCTTAGTGGTACTTGCTACGTCTGTAGAAGCTGCTCAGAAAATCGTCACCCCATCTATCATGAAAGATCATGCTTTTTCTTTCAAACAAGGGGACGAACTGGAGCGAGATGGATTTTTAGAAACATTGGTGTCCCTTGGTTATGAACGGGTGGACCAAGTGGAACGGTGCGGCCATTTTGCTGTTCGCGGGGATATTGTAGATCTATTTCCTGTGAATGAAACCCATCCAGTGCGAATGGAATTTTGGGGAGATGAAATCGATAGCCTGCGCTTTTTTGATGAAGATACCCAGCGGTCTTTGATGAATATCAAAGAAGAAACGATTTTACCTTTGTTTGTGAAGGAAGATAAAACAGCACTCCTTACGGATTATGTGGAAAATGGGCTCATCATCTATGATGAACCGCAGCGGGCAGAAGAAGGGCTTCGTCGGTATTTCAAAGAGGAAAAAGAAAATAAAAAACGAGCATACACATGGTTAGAAACCATTCAAAAGGCTCGTCAGGTAGGCCATAAAGAAATGGCTCTCGTTTTGCTCAATAGAGAACTTACTGGGTTTACTTTTGATACGGTTCTTCCCTGGAGAGGGATGACCATGACCAATTACCAGCGGCAGATCCCTATTTTTATGGAGGATTTAAAAAATCGTCTTAAGGGACAGAGTAAGGTACTGATCATAACCCCAAAACCATCGGAACGGCAGGAAATCGAAGGCATTTTGTCTGAGTATAAAATTCCCTTGGCTTCTACCTTGACACCGGGGCAGGTCATGATAGCCAATGGACTTCTTTCCGGCGGATTTGAACTTCCTCAAGAGCAGCTATATTTGATGGCTGCAGGAGATATCCTGGGAAAACAAAAAGTACGGCGCATCAAAGGGGTCTCTAAGGGAAAACAGATCCGGTATTTCTCTGATTTAAATCCCGGCGACTACGTGGTACAAAAAGTCCATGGGGTAGGGAAATATTTGGGCATTCGTACCATCGAATTGTCGGGGATCCATAGGGACTATATTACCATTCAGTATGCCGGTTCAGATAAACTGTATCTTCCTATGGAACAGATCACCACATTGGAAAAATATATCGGACCGGAAGGAGAATCTCCTCGCCTCAATTCTATGGGCGATGCGGGATGGACGAAAGCTAGGGCAAAAGCGAAAAAATCCATTGAAGAATTGGCAGAAAGACTTCTGGATGTATACGCCAAGCGAGAAATCACGCCAGGGATTGCTTTTGCACCTGATACGGCAGAGCAGAGAGAATTTGAAGACACTTTCCCTTACATAGAAACAGAAGACCAGCTCTTAGCCATTGAAGCGGTGAAAAAAGCCATGGAAAAGCCCATTCCTATGGATATGCTTTTGTGCGGAGATGTAGGCTTTGGTAAGACAGAAGTGGCTATGCGGGCTGTTTTTAAATGTGTCATGAGTGGCTATCAGGCCATGGTGCTTTGTCCTACTACGGTACTCTCAGAGCAGCACTATAAGAATTTCAAAGAACGCATGGAGTCCTTTGGCGTCCATTTGGCGGTGCTCAATCGGTTTACCACCTTGAAAGAAAGAAGAGAAATTCTAAGTCAATTAGAATCAGGAGAATTGGATGTGATCATTGGTACCCATGCGATTCTCAATAAAAAAATAAAAGCCAAACGGCTAGGGCTTCTAGTGGTGGATGAAGAGCAGCGATTTGGGGTAGTACAAAAAGAAAAATGGAAATCCTGGTCTTCTGGAATCGATGTACTTAACTTATCCGCTACGCCGATTCCTAGGACTCTCCACATGAGTCTTACTGGTGTGAGAGATATGGTGACCATTACGACACCTCCATCCAATCGGCATGCCATCCAGACCTATGTGACAGAATACAATGACGAAGTGGTCAAAAATGCGATTCTCCGAGAAAAAGAGCGAGGCGGACAGACTTTCTTTGTGTATAACCGTATTGAAACCATAGGCGCTATGGCTGACCATTTGCGCAGCATTCTTCCAAACGATGTAACGATCGGCATTGCCTATGGACGAATGGAAGGCAGGCAGCTTGAAAAAGTGATGATGGATTTCTATGAAGGCCGGTATGATGTGCTTCTTTGTACCACTTTGATAGAAAATGGACTAGACCAGCCCAATGCCAATACCATGCTTGTGTATGATGCAGATCGGATGGGCCTTTCTCAGATTTATCAGATGCGAGGGAGAGTGGGCCGGT
>DJPC01000079.1:5939-7505 GCA_002439665.1 Dialister sp. UBA6422 | reverse complement strand
ATCCCTAGCTACTAATCCCTAATCCCCATTTTCCCAAAGGAGCATACCCATGCATAATGAACAGAAAGTAACAGACAGCATTTACTGGATCGGCGCCAATGATTTCAGCACCCCTCGTTTTGATAACATTGTGCCTTTATATGATGGTATTTCTTATAATACCTATTTCATTGATGATGACAAGACTTGCGTCCTTGATGGCATTGATAATGCGGTGAGAGATTTATTTATGGAAAATGTGCACCATTTGCTTCATGGGCGTCCTCTAGACTATATTATCATCAATCATATGGAGCCAGACCATAGCGGCTCTCTTTTGGCTTTGGCCGAAGCGTATCCAGAAGCTAAGATCGTAGCTTCTATGCAGGCCATCAAAATGTTTGAACAATTTTTCCATGTGTCCTTCAAAGAACGTTATATTGTATCGGATGAAAAATTACAGATTTCTTTAGGTCATCATCAGTTGCGGTTCATCAAAGCACCGATGGTCCATTGGCCGGAAGTTACATTTACTTATGAAGAAACAGAAAAAGTGCTTTTCTCTGCCGATGCTTTTGGCACTTTTGGTGCTTTGAATGGATCTATTTTTGCAGACGATGTGGATTACAAAGAGACCTATGACATTGAAAGTCGCAGATACTATACCAATACGACAGGAAAATATGGAGCTAACGTATTAATGGCTTTGAAAAAAGTCGCTCCTTTGGATGTTCAAATGATCTGTTCTCTTCATGGGCCTATTCTTCGTAAGGAAGAAGACATTTCTCATGTACTTAGTCAAGTGAAAAAATGGGCTTCTTTTACGCCTGAATATCAGTCTGTTTCTATTTTCTTTGCATCCTGCTATGGTCATACGGATATGGCAGCTCAGCGTCTGGCCTTTCTCTTGGGAAACCGGGGTGTGAAGCATATGAAACTGATCGACCTCTGTACTACACCTGTCAGTGATGCTTGGGCAGAAGTATTTACTAGAAGCCATATGGTACTGGCAGCACCGACTATGAATATGAGTTTACATCCTAAGATGAAAGCTTTTTTGTCTGAATGTACCGATATGGGGATTCAGAATCGCAAAATTGCCATTTTAGGAAATAGTAGTTGGGCTCCTAATGTGAGTGGTAAGGTAATGGCCGATATGGTTAAGCCCTGGAGAAATTGTTCTTTAATGGAAGAACCGATTCACATTTCTTCTGCTGCACATAGCGTGGAAGAATGTTTAAATCATTTGGCTGATTTACTGGCTGAAGATATTTTAGCAGGGAAATAGAAACACTTACTGTGGTTTTGAAATCATATATATGTATTTAGCACCAGATGTGCGCTTATTCATCAAAGAAAGAAGAAACGAAAAATGAAAAAATGGATGGTTGCATTGGCAGCCACTTGCTTAGCCTCTACTTTATTTTTATCTGGTTGTGGAAACAAACCATCTGTCCATGTGATGAAAGCAGAAGCTAGCCGAGAACCATTTACGTTAGAGACTAAAGCCATTCCTGAAGCTGTCCATGTGGCACCAGTCATTCCTGCTGTATCAGGGGGACTTATTTCCAATCCACCTGATATCGG
>DJPC01000079.1:1944-5856 GCA_002439665.1 Dialister sp. UBA6422 | reverse complement strand
CAGGCCGCTTCTTTGCAGGCCCAGATCGCAGCATCTGCTAAAGCAGTGAGTGCATCTCCTGTATACAGCAGTGCACCGGCTGTGGACAATAGTATGGAAGCCTCTCTTTTGAAGCAAGGAATCATCACTCGGGCAGAATATGAAAGAATCAAAGGACGTCATGGTGGAAACGTACCTGTGCAAGCAGCTCCTCAAACACAAGGCAATGGAGGAGAAGTGGATGGCACTTTGGTGGCTTCTTTGCAGGCTGTACAGAAAACCATTGCCAATTGTACGGTTCGTGCGCCCATTTCCGGTATTATTTCTCAAGTCTATCTGGGAGATACCCATATGGCACTGGCAGGGAAACCAGCTTTGGTCATTCGCCAGGATTCACCAGTTGCTTGTAGCGTAGAAATCCCATCTAAACTAGATTCTGTCATGGACAAGGCAAAGGATGATAAGACTTTGACGGTCACCATGAGTGATGGAGATAACATTTGGTACGGAGAATTGAAAAAGCAGCCCAATGAAAATGGAGATACTTTAACCACCTATAAAGTACAGGTCGATAACGGCAATGATGAAATCACCATCGGTAATGAATACAATATCCGTATCGAAAGCGGACAGAATGTGGATAGTTACATGATACCGAAATCGGCTCTCATTGGAGAAGATTCTGTAGCTGTGGTGAATGATGATAATTTGGTAGATATCAAGACCGTATCTGTAGCTAGTGAAACCGGCGGCTTCGTTCTTATTATGGATGGCTTATCGGAAGGGGACCGGGTCGTGACGGATCCACCGAAAGATTTGGATATGGGCATGCAGGTCGATGTGAAATGAAATGGCAGCGAGATGACTATTTGACAGATGCTATTTCGCTGGCGCCTCGTTTAATAGGGGCGGTACTGGTACATCGCACTTCCCATGGTCTTTTAAAAGGACGCATCGTAGAATGCGAAGCCTATGGGGGCACTTGGCATGGAAAAAGAGATGATGGTGCCCATTCTTTTAAGGGCCTTACCAAACGGACGAAGGTGATTTTTGGAGAAGGGGGACATGCGTATGTGTACCTCATCTATGGCATGTATACCTGCTTTAATATCGTCTGCGGTCATGAAGGAGAAGAAGGTTGCGTCTTACTTCGCGCTTTAGAACCCTTAGAAGGCATCCCAGAAATGACTCAAAATCGCCATGGCGCTAAGGGGAAATTTTTGACTTCTGGCCCAGGCAGGCTCACTATGGCTATGGGAATTGATCGCTCTTTCTATGGCATGGATCTTACAGGAGATACGTTATGGATAGAAAGTGATCCCCATGCTACTTGGGAGATAGAACAAACCAAACGAATTGGCATCGATTATGCTACTTATGGAAAGGATTTTCCCTGGCGGTTTATTTTAAAAGAAAATCCCTATGTTTCTAAAAAATAAGAGGGGATCACCAAAGGTTCCTCGCTGCTTTTCTGTATATATTGACGATCTTCCCTTAGAAACGATTTTTAAATGCCCTTGGCTAAAGGAAATATGATGGATTTACTATTACTAGATGGCATACCACTTTTTCTGTGTTTGTGGTTCATTAAGTCCTATTTTTTTCATTATAAAATGACAGAAGAGGAAAGTTTGGTGGTTAGAGAAGCGCCTAAGTGGCTCTTTTATCCGGTAACTGCTCTTTTTTGTCTCATGCTCCTTCTTTTGGTAGGAACTGACCTTGGACTCATTCATGTATTTCTTAAAGAGGCCCTCTTTCGCTATACCATTGTGGCACTTATGCTGTGGCTTGCTTTGGTTCTTTATGTGAAATGGAATTGGGGCGTCCATGTCACCAATCCTGCGGTAAAGAAGAAAAACAAAAAGCAAATGATTCTTTTATTGCTTCTCATGGGATTTATGTTGACTCTTTTGTAGAATGAGTGGTTCGTTGTTGGGGTTACCTTCCTTGTGCTTCTGATATATGTAGAATATTTTTCAAACAAAAGACACACCTTTCTTTTTGAAAAGGTGTGTCTTTTGTTTGATTTGAAAATGACTATGCGTCTCATGACCATTGCGATTATTCAGCTAGTTTCTGGTGACCAGCCATTATCCTTACAACATATCTAAATCTTCATAGGTAGGAGATAGGATATAATGGCCACTTCGATCTATGAGACCCCATTTTCCTTTCACTTTTACTCCTGCAAAACCTTTCACAAAAGGAGTGACATCGGAAAATGTCTCTAGGGGCGTAAAAGGAGTCTTTCCTTCTTCATCCACAAAATGCCAGCTTCCATTTTCTTTGACAGGGATCAAACCTTCGCCATAAGAAGCTACGGCTTCATAACAAGGATTTCCTATCAAATGACCTTCTTTATCCATAAGGCCCCATTGGTTATCTACTTTATATTTGTATAATCCTCCGCCTATGGATTGGATTTCTTTGTAGGTACATGGAAGGATTTCATGTCCATCTGCCATAGAAAGGATGCCCCACTTTTTAGATTCGTCTTTAACCAGAAGAATGGTATCCTCTTCTTCTGGCAGCAATCCTAAATAAGTCGTGTGGGCAATGAAATCTCCTTTGCGATTGACAAAACCATAGCGATTATGATTGAAAATAAGAATGCCATTGGCAGTGGCTGGGAAGACTCTGTCGTTGGAAGGGCTAGCGATGACTTTTCCTGTATGATCGATATAGCCTCGTTTCACCTGCACAGTGGGAATGGTTTCATACTCATAGTACCAAGGGTCCCAGATGGGAAATCCGATGCCCCATCCCCAGGGATGGTAGCGATGGTGGGGACGGAACCAGTGTCCCCATCCCCAGCCGATACCGATGGAAATGGGTCTGGGGCGAGACACTGTCTGGCTTATCACTTCCCCTTCTCTGATTTCTGCGAGTCCATTTTCAAAGGGATATAGACGGTCATAGTCAGCCATGAAAGCCATGGTACCATCCGGTTTTACATAGCCGTTGCCATCTACGGTTTTTACTCCTGCCAGTCCTTCTGAAAAAGGGGAGAGGATTTCTTTGAATTGTGGGGAAATGGTCACCTTGCCTTCTTGATTGACAAATCCCCATTGCTTATTTTCATTTTCAATAGCCGCATATCCCTCACTAAAGGTAGGGGATACTTCTTTGTATTGAAGAGGAACGATGACCTCACCGGCGCTATTGATAAATCCCCAAAGATTTTTATTGTTTTTCACCGCCAATAGTCCGCTATCAAAAGAAGGACCAGTTTCTTTGTAAATCGGTGGGATGACCATGTGCCCTGCTGTGTCGATGACGCCCCATTTTCCTTTTTCTTTAACCGGTGCCAGTCCGCCATCAAAATAGCGTGCTTCTTCGTACTTTGGGGTGATTTCCTTTCCATCTAAAGAGAGGTAACCATACATAGCTCCCTGTTTTACAATGGCCATGGATTCCTGAAAATCTGAGACTTCACGGTAGGATGGATTTTTAGAAATTAAAGTACCCTGGTCCGTATAGAAGCGAATTTTTCCATCTTTTTCACGGACAGCTAAGGCACCTTCTTTCCAAATGGAACGGCTTTCATAGGAGACAGGAATGATTTCTTTTCCTTCTCTATTGTAGAAACCGCGAAGATGGTTTTCTTCTACTTCAATGAGCTGCTCTCTCCTTGTATCTTCCCTAGATAGGTCCTCTTCACGGGTGGAAGCATCGGATAAAGAAAGACCGATGCGATCATAGATGAGAGGAATCAAAGTATTTCCCTTATGATCAATGGCACCCCATTTTCCATGAGATTTGACAGCCGCCATGAAAGGAACATCCTCTTTAGAGGGGGGAGTGTACTCTGGAGAAAGTCCATCATAGGCTCCTATGGTGGAGGTAGCCATGGCAAATAAAGCAGAAAGACATATGTTTCGTTTCCAATACTTCATAGTGACACCTGGCCTTTCAAAAAATCCTATTTCTTAT
>DJPC01000079.1:232-1913 GCA_002439665.1 Dialister sp. UBA6422 | reverse complement strand
ATACTTCACACTGGTCACAGGTTTAATTCCCCTGAGGGATCTTCCATTTCTTTATAAATTGAATGAATTCTTCTAAGCCGTGGGAGTGAAAAATTCCTTTTTTCCATAACACACCAAATTTTGATTTCATATTTGGCTCTACGGGGATACGGACGAATTGATTCTCATCAATGGGAATGGAGTTGTACAAAAATGTGCCGCAGTCTCCTTCTTTGAGATAATTCATCATGGTGGTGAGCTGGGAAAGATACAGTTTCACATGAGGGGTTATCGATAGGGCACGGAAGGCGGCTTGTATGGTCATCGCTTGTACAGAATCCATGTGAAAAAGCATGATGGTTTCTTCTTTCAGCTCTGGTAATGTGATCGATACTCTTTGGGCTAGAGGATGTTTTTTAGAAACACAGTATACATAGTGGTCTTCCATCATTTGATACGAATGATATTGTTCCAAATTATAAATATCTAAATTTCCTAAAAGGATATCCAGCTTTTCCTCCTGTACCAATTCAGCGGCTCTGTGGGAGGCACACTCCATGAGCTGCAAGGGAATATGCGTTTTTTCTTCAAAAGATTGGGACAGGTGCGGTAAAAATACAGTACTTAAAATGGGAGGAATGCCCAAGCGGATAGGGCGGATAGATTCTTGTCTTTGGCTGAATTCTTCCTTAATGTTGCGCGCCCTATGTAACAAATCAGAGGCTTCCTCGTAAAAAGCCGCTCCTTCTTTGGTGAGGGAAATACGATTGGCTGTATGAAGGAAAAAAGAGACATTCATTTCTTTTTCCAGGTCATGAATGGCGGTGGAAATGGTGGGCTGAGAAATAAAAAGAGATTTCGCCGCACGGGTAATGCTGTGATACCTACAAACGGCACAAAAATATTCTAACTGTTGTAAGGTCATAATGGCTCCTTGTATGTGGATTTCTAATTTTTACTTTCTAGAATCTCATCCTTATTCATTATCCATAGTATAGTTTTTACCTATGCTAACGTCAAGAATATGAAATTTATTTCATTCCTGTCTAGGAATATAATATAGCCAAGTTGAGAGAAAAATAAAAGATAGTCATTATGTATTTTATTTGTTCAATGAATGACTATTTTCTTTTGTAAGTATAAGGAGGTTATTTAAATGGAACAAGGATTGGAAAAATTAACCGATGTGATGGCCCAGTTTTTAGGACATACTGCCATTCGTCTTCCAGATGATGTAAGAGAAAAATTGGAAGAACTGAGGGACAAAGAAGATACTCCTTTGGCAAAAGTCATTTATCGCACCATGTTTAGAAATCAGATGCTAGCAGAAGAATTGCAGCGCCCATCCTGCCAGGATACGGGGGTTCCTCAGTTTTGGGTACGCTGCGGCACCCAGTTTCCATATATAGATGATATGGAACAAATGCTTAGAAAAGCCGTCATACAGGCTACTTTTGATACACCGCTTCGCCATAATTCAGTAGAGACCTTTGATGAATACAATACGGGGAAAAATGTTGGTAAAGGTACACCGACTATTTGGTGGGATATCGTTCCTCATTCTAGTGATTGCGAAATTTATACCTATCTGTCCGGCGGCGGATGCTCTCTTCCAGGATGCGCCACCGTATTGATGCCAGGCGAAGGGTATGAAGGAATCGTCAAATTTGTTATGGATCGTATGACATCCTATGGTCTTAAT
>DJPC01000079.1:0-213 GCA_002439665.1 Dialister sp. UBA6422 | reverse complement strand
CCCGCCACTTCTGATCGGTGTAGGCGTAGGTACTTCTGTAGAAACGGCTGCTCTCAATGCCAAGAAAGCTTTGATGCGCCCTGTCAATAGTCATAATGAAAATGCCAATGCAGCGAAGATGGAACATCTCCTGGAAGATGGCATCAATGCTTTGGGCCTTGGACCGCAGGGCATGGGTGGTCATTATTCTGTCATGGGCGTACATGTAGAAAA
>DJPC01000155.1 GCA_002439665.1 Dialister sp. UBA6422 | reverse complement strand
GTAATTTCCAAACATGTCCAACTATCTTTCCTTTTTCCATCCATGATACTTGATTTGCATACCCCCTTTCTTCTCTGCTATGATACAAAGAATGAGGTGATCATCATGCATCATAATTCGTCCATAGTAAAAATCATATTCCTGGCACTGGCTACTATATTTTTATCCAACAAGCTCAATCAAAAAGAACAATTGCACCATCCCACACAAAAACTGTCTCCAAACGAAGGATGGCAGCCATTGGCTCCTATACGAAAATGGTTCTGGCTATTGCATCCCCAAAGAGCGTTATCCTTTTTCCTTTTGCAGCAATCTTTAGGAGTGACTTATAAACTTGCGAAAAAATTTTTCTCTTCCCACCGTTAATTGGATAAGCCAAATGCAGAAATCCTTTGCTAGCCAAAAAGAATTTTCCCTTTGGCTACAAGGGACTCTATCCCATCACTCTTCTGATCTTTTGATTCTTTCTTTTTTACCAGACACATCTCTCTGGTCTCAAGCAATCAAAGATACTCTATCTACCATTTCACTGGTACAAACTCCTGATGCGCTTTCTCCTATATCCTGCCACTTGCTATCCCTGGTTTCTGAAATAGAGTATACGGGACAATGCGCTTTAGCAGCAGATGGTCTCTTTCTTTCCGGATCTGTTCTATGTCCATCTGGCCAAGGATTTTATCTGACCAGTTTTAAAAATCATCAATGCCGCACTGACCATATCTATTTTGAGGATCTAGCATTTCCTGCTTCTCCTTCTTGTAGAGAAATGAAAATCCTTACCTTAGGGCTCATGCTCTATAGTACTTATGACACATCATTGCTAGAAGCTATAGATGCGGCAAGACATGAACTGCATAACTAAATCATACACATAAAAAACTTCGAAAGTTTCAAAATCTTTCGAAGTTTTTTATGTGCTGTAAGTGAATCTATAAACGAGCAATCAATATCGGTAATATACCATGTTCTCATGAATGGAAAGATATGCTACGTCCCTCCATAGCTGCAATACGGCGCATGCGCTCTTCCCGATCGCTTTGACGAAGGCATTGTACCGTAGTGCCATAAATCAGTCCCATGGCACAAATATTAGTCAAAAGCGAAGAACCGCCGAAGGATATAAAAGGTAATGGAATCCCTGTCACCGGGAAACAACCTATAACCATCGCTATATTGACGAGTCCCTGCAAAGTAATCATCAAAGTCAATCCATATACCAAAAGTGTTCCATAGGTATTTTTCAGCTGATTGGCTGTAAAAAATCCGCAACACATAAAAGCCCCATATAGGATCAGCAAAATAATGGCTCCTACGAAACCATACTCCTGGCTAAAGACAGCGAAGGCAAAGTCTGTAAACTGTTCGGGAAGATACAAAAATTTAGCCATTCCGCCGCCAGCACTTTGACCAAAGAAACCGCCGGAACCTACAGCAATAAGACTTTGTACCGTCTGATAACCATCATTACGAGCATAAGGGAATGGATCTAAAATGACCTTGACTCTATCCCAGCGATAAGGCTCTGCTATGGTCAGTATAGCAAAGACAATACAAGATAAGATAAAACCCGCCCCTATTTCCTTCCAAGAAAGTCCAGCCAACACATAAAGCAAAAGGGGAAACAGAATAATCATACCTGCAGTCCCCATATCTGGCTGTTTCAATACTAAACAAGCCATCACAAAGGGCATGTAAAGGGGCGTAAAGTATCGAACCATAGATAAAAAAGAATTCTCTTTTTTGGAACTAAGAAAATGAACAAAAGGTCTAAAGAACCGGGAAAACAATGAAATTTTCTCATGTCGATTCATCTGCTTTGCTAAAATAGAAGCACTCCAAATCAGAGCCGTTACCTTAGCAAATTCAGACGGTTGGAGCGAAAAACCAAATAGATAAATCCAGCGAGTCGCTCCATTGACTGTACGACCTGCCAAAAACACCAGTATCAATAAAGCAATGGTTCCCAATGACCAAAGCATAGCCCCCTGGCGTATCCATTCTTTAGGACATTTAGCACAGAACCAGCCAGCCAAGAGACTCATAGCTAAAAAAGTCATATGCTTTTCCAAATGGTTATACGGGCTGATACCAGATTCCATATTCATATAGTAAGTAGCACTGTATACATTGAGAGTCCCTATGACAATCAGTGCTCCAGCAATGAACATCATCCACTTCAGTGACTTAGGTGCATAGGTGAAGTCTACAAGGGACGTCTCGCTACGAGACGACATATGAGGTTCCCCTTTCTGGAAAATTTTTCTTCATATTCTGTTTCTACATCGCCCTCTACAGGTGCTGCATGTAAATCATAGGTAACATCAGAAAGTGTCCATCCCATGGCTCTAAATTCCTCTAAAGAGAAATCAAAAAGGTCTTTGTTATCTGTCTTGAAACGGATCTCTCCGCCTTCTTTTAAAATAACTGCATATCGTTTTAAGAAATCTCTGTAAGTCAATCTGCGCTTTGCGTGCCGTTTCTTCGGCCAAGGGTCACTGAAATTGAGATAGATCACATCCACTTCCCCTTCACCAAAGATATTGAGGATTTCACTGACGTCGCCTAGAATCAATCTCACATTGGAAAGAGGTGGTTCTTTTTCTGCTACTTTTTGCGCAGCATAGTAAATAACACCTTCCTGTACTTCCATCCCAATGTAATTCACATCTGGATGAAGAGCTGCCATGCCAGAAATAAATTGTCCCTTTCCCGTACCAAATTCTACATGAAGAGGTTTTGATGAATCAGGAAATTGATTTCTCCACTGTCCTTTCATATCTGTCGGTTCTTCCAAAAACAAGATGGATGTGTAATTCTTAATGGCTTCTTCAATCCATGGCTTACGTCTAAGACGCATGAGATGTCCTCCTCATTATACTACTAGATACACGGCTAGTGCATCTTTATGTCTAAAATAAGCAGATCATTGGTTGTTAGTTGTTAGTTGCTGGTTACCTGCAATTGATCATTCATCGGATATCAATTACCTTCTGTGCTAAGACCGACATTTTCCACTTCTGGCATGGGTGCGGCAGACAATTGGACTGGGTGATATTGGCTCCAGTCATAGCTATGATTACCTTCTGTGATTTTCGCATTCCAAGCCTCATCCATTTCCTTTTTGCTTTCTCCCAACTGCTCTTTATCATCTCTGATCATGATATTACCATACATGGTCATCAATACACTGACGTCCTTATCAAATTTCGGAGACAAAATATCTGCTGTGGCATCATAACGAGTGGCGGTAAGACCCATCATACCAAGAACGGTATCATAAAGCATATCGTTAGAAAATGGCATATTTCTTCTTTCCAGCATGGTTTTGAAAAGCTGGATATGGTTACGTTCATATTGATCAGAAGTATAGATCCAAAACGGAATGCGTGTCATTACAAAATCAAACTGGTCTGCATTATGTCCTGGGCGGGCGGTAACCTGTTCTCCGTGGTCAGAGAAATAAATTACCCCATCCGCATGCAGACGATTGGTCGCTTCATTCATAATACTTGACATCACATAGTCATTGAACCGAACGGAGTTATCATATTCATCGGTCATCACCTGTGCAGTGGTTCGTTCTTTATTAACATCCGTAGGCCAATGATAGAATTCTCCTGGATATCTATCCCAGTAGCTGACATGACTTCCCATGAGATGCACCACAATAAGCTGGCGACGATTATTGGGATCCACTTTTTTCAAGTAAGGAACCAAAGCTGTATCATAATCTTTGGTCACCACATCGGTCCCTACATACTGATTGATCCAATACTGATCGTCACAAGCACTACCAATGGCACCAATAGGCGTATCCCAGATACCAAATCTTGATTGATTAGAAATCCAGGTGGTCTTAAAGCCTGCCTGTCTAGCCATATCTATCAAAGAATAGGCATCCACCAGTTCCATATCATTGTACTGATTCTTTTCCGTCAAAGCTTCTGTTAGTACCTGTACAGTCTGTGTATAGCAAGAATAGGCATGATTGAAAAATACATAATGTGGATCCAAAGCAGCTTTCGACTGGAATGGAGTTGTATCCCTATCATAACCATAGATCCCCATATGATCCCTTGTCAAAGACTCACCAATAACAAGCACATACACTCCATCAGGCGCTGCCTTTAATTTAGCCAGCATGTCTTTGTCTGTAATCTGTATATGTCTACGCTTTTCTACCATGCTCTGGAAATCAGCAAAACTGTGAAGAGTTTCATAGGTTTCATAATATACATGAGCCAAACGAGTAGCACCAATAGATAAACCACAAAGCCCTACATTAGCAAAGAATAAAAGAAGCATGACAAACCAGGTTTTTCTAGATACTGGCGCTACACGATTAAAGCTGAAGCGACTGGTATGGAATACAAGCCAAGCTAAAATGACAAGAGCTACGCCACCAGCAATCAGTTCTGCATAAGGTACATTCACTTCCAAATATTCCATGGATTCTACCATATTGGTTTGTGCCAAAGCGAGAAGCATATTGATAGAAATCAAAGAGTGAGTAATAAAATAGTACCCCACATAGGTAAACTGGATAGCCACATAAATGAGCATCAAAAGCACGCAAACCACGCGGGCAATCATACGCCATTTCCCTGGCAAAAGCCATGCAGCAGATAAGCAGGAAATAAATAAATAAAGAGGCGTAGAAAGTTCTCCTGAAATGTCAGACATATCTAGTACCACATCTGTCTGGGTCGAAAGATAAGGTACAATGAGAGACATTCCCCATAAAAAGGCAATCGTCAGCCATAAATGAACAGCTGCCCTAGGTAGATGATGACGAATAAAATAAGCCGTCACAAACCCTACCTGTAAAAATAAGAGAAAGACTTTCACCTGAGAAAACGGTTCATATCCACCAGGTGCACCAAAATACCAAGACAAGAAAAATGCAAGCCCAAAAGGAACCAATGTAGCGATAGCCCACCAAATTTTCCAATGACCAGGACTATCCTGATTCTTGATTTTTATATTGTTCTTTTTTTGATCCATCATATATCACCAATAATTATAAAAAAACAACGAATCACATTCTATATGGTACATGCTCTTCAATAACATCTCTTATAGAGAATCGATACTGACTTGCCGCATCTGACACACTATTATATATGTATATATAATAAGGTGAACCGTCCATACGGCTGACACAGCAACTGTATTATTTTATCACAACATGTATATTTTTTTCTATAAAAATATATAACTCACAAAGACTTAAAAATGTAATAACTCCCACATGGAAAAGTAAATATCAGACAATAAAAAATGGCTCGAAAAAAGCTTCCTGCTGGCAAAATGCAACAGGAAGCTTTCTACATGCACATCAATCCACAATGGTCCCCTTCCCACTGTATGGAATTTTTTCTACTTTCACCGCCTCTAAGTGATAAAAAGGAGCGGTAATGTCCTTGGAAATATGTCCAGTCCCTTGGCGGAGGATACCATAGAGACGAATCCAAGTATCTCCATGAACATAGCCTGTAAAATCTTGGTCGGAATTGAATTCAAAATCCACATATCCGCCAGTACAATAAGGGCAAGTCGGACCGTTGCGTCCAATAAAATAATGGCCATTGATGGTTAAGAAATAACCTTCTATAACCACTGTTTTATCATGATAATTTTTAAAATGCATGTACCAATCATTGATTTGAGTCATATAGTGAGAATCTCCCACTACAATATCAGGATGATCATAGGGAAATGTCTTTTCATCTTGTTTCATATCATAATTCATTTCAAAATATGGATAGATGATATTTCCATTCCCGTCTTTCTCCATTCCTTTTGATAAGATAGATGGTTCCACTGGTACCGGCTTCACTTCTTCCGGTGCATCACTTTGCGCAGCTTGCACGGTTTTGTGAGTTAAGATCATATTATCCGGTACTTTTTCTTCACCGCCACAGCCTCCCAATAAAGGAAATATACCTAGCAGCATACATAGAGCCAGCCCTTTCAAATAACGCGCCTTCTTTCTCTCCATTTCCGCATGCCAATAGAAGCAAAAAGAAAAAACAGATTAGTCAGTACGATACAAGGTCCTGTAGGTATAGAAGCGGCGTAAGAAAATGTAATACCCACCAAAAAACAGCCAAGTCCTACTGCCGTTGCTACACAAATGGTCGTCAAAAAGCGATGGCAAATTTGCATAGCCGTAATGGAAGGAAATACAATAAGACTAGAAATCAAAAGAGCACCCATCATACGCATGCCAAGTACAATCGTAACCGCTGTCATGAGTGCCAGGATCAAATTATAAAGGCTGCTCCGTATCCCTGATGCAGTAGCAAAAGATTCATCAAATGTGACGGCAAACAAAGGATGATAAAACAAAATATATAAGATAATGATGATACTACCCGCCACGAGTGTGAGCAGCACATCGGCAGTACTCATAGCCAGTATGCTACCAAACATGTAATTGCACACATCTGTATTCATACCACGAGTTAAAGAAATGACCAAGACCCCCACAGCCAAAGCACTACTACAAAGTAGGGCTGTAGCTGCATCACCCTTGATACGCATGCTTTCTTTCAACTCCAAGAGTAGAAAAGCAGCTGCCATAGTGACAGGTATAGAAATAACCAGAGGGTCTAGGTAAAAGGCATAGGCTACAGCCAATGCCGCAAATCCCACATGGGACAAGCTATCACCAATCATAGAGTACCTTTTCAGGACAAGACTGGTTCCGAGGAGAGAAGCGCAGATCGCAATCATAGTTCCTACCATCAGCGCACGAACCATAAATGGATACTGCAACATTTCCATAATGAGAGACATTAGAGCAGCCTCCCTTGCT
>DJPC01000140.1 GCA_002439665.1 Dialister sp. UBA6422 | reverse complement strand
GCGAAAGAAAATGACAAAGAAATCTCTTATCAATTGTGCGGCACTGTATCATTCCCCCTGCCAGCCTTCGCTTCTAATTCCTCACTTCTCACTATTCAGGGAAAAGCAACTATGTGATACCAATTCCATTCCCCGTTAAAGGAGGTATATGATGGATACCATTCATATTAATTTAGGAAAAGATTCTTATAATATCACCATTGACAGCGGACTCATTCGAAGAGCAGGACCCGCTGTAGCCAGTCTTACAGGGGCTAGCAAAGCAGCTATTATTACAGAAGATGGCATCGACCGTCTCTATGGCATGGATTTAGTAAAGTCCCTAGAAAGCGCGGGACTTCGCACCCAAATGATCGTTGTACCATCGACAGAAAAATCTCGCTCTTTGTCTGTGGTCAATCGAGTATATGGCGCACTGGTAGATTTTGGTCTTGGCAGTGATGATGTACTCATCGCTCTAGGCGGACGTATTGTAGGCGATGTGACCGGTTTTACTGCAGCCACCTACCATAGAGGCATCCAGTATATCCAATTCCCTACCTCTGTCCTTTCTCAGATAGGCAGCGCCATTGGGGGAAAAATCACATTGGATATTGCCGCCGGAAAAAATCTGGTAGGAACCTTCTATCAGCCCAAAGCGGTGTATATCGATCCTGGCATGGCCAAAACTTTACCACGCCAGTACTTACATAACGGATTGGGGGAAGCCGTAAAATTAGGGTGTGTCGCTGATAAAGCACTATTTGAACTCTTTGAAAAAGCCAATAGCGACATGGACCTTTTGCGAGTACTACCAGAAATTATTCGCCGCTGCGTGACCATCAAAGCCCATTATGTAGAAATAGACCCTCTAGATGAAGGTCCTCGTCGTCTTTTGGACTTCGGTCACACCATCGGTGGTGCCATCGAAAAATGCTATCGCTATGATGATGATAAGATCACCCACGGAGAAGCTACTGCCATCGGTATGTACATGGTGACTAAGAGAGCGGAACTACTAGGACTTACGGAAGAAGGAACCACGGCTCGCTTGGAATATGTACTGAAATCCCTTTCTTTACCTACCACAACCAAAGTTAACCCATCCATTCTCTCTGCTGCCTTAGAAAAAGATAAAAATATCAAAGCCGGCCATATCGACCTGGCTCTCATCCATACCATTGGCGATGGATTCCTGCAGAATATAACCGTCGATGAATTGAAGAAATATGTGAAATAATCCGTAAAGCCACCAAAATAACAAGACATGGCAATATATAAAAAAGAGAGTGTGTCAAAATACTTTTGTATTGGATCACACCCTCTTTTTTGTTTCCTTTTAATGGGAGATATTCTAGGCTAAGCTGGTGTATAGCATAAGGTACAGGTGGCTGATGGCTAGTAAGCAGAGATAAGATGTGTAAACTCTTTGAAACCAACAACCAGCAACACGCAACTCATAACTTCATATGTCTCGAAGCACAAAAGGGGCTGTGACAAGATGCTTTTGCATTTTGTCACAGCCCCTTTTGTTATATGCACTAGAAAATAAGAGTATGGTGATGATATAGGATGTAATGATAGCGTTCCTGCGTGTAAACCTTAACGCCAATGAGACTATATCATTTTTATGCTAGTTTATATCATTTTTATGCTAGTTTCTAACGCTCTTTTAGTACTTCTCCCGCAATTTCTTTTCCCACCAGTTAAAGAGAAAAGTCAGAATGATAGCTACCACCCAGTAGGCAATGGCATCAGCAATATATGGTTCCGTGCGACGGTTATAAAGGGCAGAAAAGATATCTGCCTTAGCAAACATATCCACCACTTTGACGGTAAATACCAGAGCCAAAAGCTTAATGGTCTTCAAATAATAAGTAAAGAAGGAAGGAAGTGCCACCACAAAAGCCTGGGGCAGAACTATCCGGGTAAACGCTTGACGAGGCGAAAGACCCATAGCCACAGCTGCTTCAAACTGCCCTTTATCTACAGCACGAAGGGCTCCTCTGATATTTTCTGACTGATAGGCCGTGATATACAAAATAAATGTGGCATACACGGTCCAATAAGGACTCACATCAAAAGGTTTCACCGTCGTCCCTGTAAGAGAAGAAAGAAGAGGTGCCAATAAGAAAGGCAATGAATTATAAATGATAAAGAGTTGTACCAAAGCTGGTACAGCGCGGAAAAAAGACACAAAAACTGTGAATACGCCATCTAGAAAACGATTGCAATGAAGACGGATGACAGCAATCAAAGAACCTAAAACGATGCTAAACGCCATAATGACCAAAGCCATAAAAAGCGTATTGGGGATGGCTTTAGAAATAAAAAGGAGCGCCGTAGGAAGTACACCAAAGTCAATCATCTTACACCCTCCTTACCCCAGTGGTATTCCATTTCTGGAAATAGTGAAATACCACTTCTACTAAAATCACGATGGCCCAATAAATCAAAGCCACGGCACAATAAGTTTCTAATTTCCCCTGTCCATAGTTGCCATTGATGATAAGCCCGGCTTTCCCCATGAGATCTACCACACCAATAAAATACATAATGGATGTATCTTTCAAAATATTAATGGATTCATTCACTAAACCTGGCAGTGCCACAGGAAGTGCCTGGGGTGCTACGATATGCACTACTCGATGGAAAGGAGACAAACCGAAAACTTTAGCTGCTTCTGTCTGTCCTTTATCCACCGATAAATAAGCTGGACGGATAATTTCAGAAATGACAGGGGTATAATGAAAGCCCAAAGCCACCAATACATAGGTCGTCAAAGGCCATCCATCAGTGCTAAAATGAAGCATTTTCACAATAGCCGGCAAGACGAAGTATACCAAGTACAAATCTAGAACAAAAGGCATGCTCCGATTGTAAGAGAGCCAAACTTCGCAAAACTGAGAAAGAAGTGGCACCTTGGCAATACGTACCACCGCCATAAGAGACCCAAAAAAGAGACAAATCACAATAGATGCCACAATCACTTCCAATGTGAACGGAATGGCATCTGCCAGCCTTGGAAATAGACCAAGGAAATAAGACATATTAAAAGTAAGCATAATCTATCGTTCCTTTATGGATAGAGACACTATCCTTTTATCATAACAAGTCAGGAGTGATGGAAAGGGCCGAAGGGACGCATCAAAATGTAGACGCTCTCCAATATCCTTTTTATAAAGTAGTCCGCGAGCTGTGCCTACTTACCACTAACTCCCAATGCCCATTTTCAAAAATCATATAAGAGTCATTTGCGGGCCAGCTAGCCACCGCTTCTCACTTTTAACTATTTTATCCTTCTCTTGCCAGCATTCTTTGCAAGAATTGCTGGGTTTTTTCTTCTTTCGGATGGGTAAATAAGTCATCCGGCGCTCCTTCTTCTACCACGAGTCCATCGGACATGAAAACCACCTTAGATGACACTTCTCTAGCAAAGTGCATTTCATGGGTCACAATAATCATAGTGATCCCCAGTGTTGCCACTTCCGCAATGGTATCTAAGACTTCTCCTACCAGCTCTGGATCCAAGGCAGAAGTAGGTTCATCAAAAAGAATAACATCTGGGCGAGGTGCCAAGGCACGAGCGATACCTACACGCTGCTGCATGCCGCCGGATAATTCTGATGGATACATTTTTGCATAATCTGTCATATGTACCCGGGCTAATTCTTCCATGGCAATTTCTTCTGCTTCCTTTTTTGTTTTTCCATATCCATAGATCAAGCCTTCTGTGACATTTTCCAGAACATTTTTATTTTTAAATAAATTGAACTGCTGAAAAACCATGGTGGATTTTCTCCGCAATTTTTGTACTTCCTTTTTAGTGATATGTGCAAAATCCACAGACACTTCATCAATAGAAAGCTTCCCTTCATCTGGACGCTCTAAATAATTCAAGCATCGAAGAAATGTAGTCTTGCCTGTACCAGAAGGTCCAAGAATAGAAACTACATCACCTTTATTCACTTCCAAATTAATGTCTTTTAGAACCGTATGACTTCCAAAAGATTTACGTATATGTGCAGCAGTTAAAATAGGGGACAACATATTCTACCTTCCTTCAAAATATAATCATCAGCAAGACATGAAAATGAAATCATAAGAGATATCCCATGACTGATTTCTTCCCAGCCTATCCATCATTTCAAAATAAAAAATCCCCATCCCTATAAGGGACGGAGATTCCGTGTTCCACCCAATTTCATTTCTATGTCACCATAGAAACCTTGGTAAGTCTTTCGACTTATAGCTATAACGGGCTCCCCGGATAAACCTACTATCTTCAGCTTATCAGCTCCAAGAGGCACTTCCAAAAAATCCCCACGCCCTTTTCCACCATGCAGGGCTCTCTGTAGCAGTTTCCTTTTTGTACTTTCTCTCTTCATCGCTATAAATGATTAATTGGAATTACTATACCATATCTTATCTATATGATGCAAGACTTTTTACGTAGATTTTGCCCATTGCATATGGCTAAGGAAAAGTAATTGGCAGAAAGGAAATGTAGAATGGAGAAAAATCCCTTTTCATTCCAATCGCCACTCATTGTTTTTTCGCTTTTTTCATCCAATCCATCAAAAGAGGAGAAAAGGCAGATAGCACACAAAGGACAATGAGAATCCAGCAAATAGGTGTAGAGAAAAGAATAGATACATCGTTGCCAGAAAGGGAAAGACTTCTTCTGAGTCCTCTTTCACCAATAGGTCCCAGGATAAGAGCCAGCACCACAGCAGCTGTATTGAGTCCCATTTTTCTCATAAGGTAGCCCATAACACCAAAGATAAACATAAGCACCACATCTACGAAACTATTATTGATAGCAAAGGAACCCACCACACAAAGGACAAAAATACAGGGAATCAAAATGGCATCGGAAAGCTTTGCAATATGAGCAAAAATACGGCAGCCACCTAGACCGATAAGAAGCATACAAAACTGAACAATGACAAACCCAGCAAAGAAAGTATACGTCATAGGCGCATATTTAGTGAAAAGTTCCGGCCCCGGCTGCAGCCCCTGAATAATGAGACCACCCATGAGCACAGCGGTAACCGATTCTCCAGGAATGCCTAAGGTCAATGTAGGAATAAGGGATCCACCGGTCACCGCGTTATTAGCAGCTTCTGAACCTGCGATGCCCTCGATAGAACCATTTCCAAAGTCTTCTGGTTTTTTAGAAAACTGTTTGGCTGTGTTATAGCCTAAAAAGCAAGCAATAGATGCACCAGCACCAGGCAAAATACCGATGATATTTCCAATGAGCCAGGAACGAATCACGGTAGGTCCAATTTGTCTCAATTCGCGAAATTTTAAAAGAACAGAATCGGAAAATTTAACAATACTTCCTCGCTCTTTGATAGCCTTTTCCATAAGAATAAACACCTGAGACATAGAGAAAAGACCGATCAAGGCACAAGTGACATTGATACCATTATAGAGTTCATCTACACCAAACATGAAACGTTCTGTCCCCTCCATAGGATCCATGCCAATGGTAGAAAGAATCAAACCGAAAGCACCAGACATAAGGCCTTTTACCATAGAACCAGTAGTAACACCGGCAATGATGGTCAGACCAAAAAGGGCCAGCCAGAAATATTCTGGACTCCCAAATTTCATAGCCAGTTCAGCCAGCATAGGGGCAAAGAAATACAAAGAAATACAAGATAAAAGTCCCCCAAAGAAGGACGCTATACAGGCCGTCCCCAAAGCCTTCCCTGCTCTTCCTTTCTTCGTCAGTTCATACCCATCAATAGCGGTTGCCGCCGATGCAGGCGTCCCTGGGGTATGTATCAAAATAGCACAGATAGAACCACCAAAGATGGCCCCACAATAAATGCCCCCTAGCATGATCATCCCCGTTTCTGGTTTCATGCCGAAAGTCAAAGGAAGCAGCAATGCCACCCCCATGGCCGCAGAAAGGCCTGGCATACAGCCCACCACAACCCCGATGGTAACGCCAATCACCATCATGAGTAAATTCATAGGCTCTAAGGCATTGCCAAAGCCTTGGGCCATTAAAGTCCATGTATTTGCATCCATTTCTCTATCGTTCCTCCTAAAATCAGAGAGTAGGAGTAAACAGCCAGAAACTCAAAACTAAAGAATAATTTACGTAGTGCCAAAATAAGTCGCTGCCAGTTGCCGATCCGCTTTGACATTAACACTCTTCCTATTGACTAACTCCAATCTCTAGCCACTCTATCTCTTAGTGTTTACTCCAAGTGCCGCACAGGCATCAGATAAATTCCTCTAATAATTCTCCCATTGGCAGCGGTACATTTAGGAAGGAATCAAAGGTGCCAAAGACCAGAACCAACATCCCCACCAGTACCAAGATGATATACAATGGACGAATTTTGAAATACCAAAGGCACAACAACAAATATATCAAAGCTGCTGGATAGAAACCGATGGTATACATCAAAATAAAGAAAAGTAAAAAGGCAACAAACATAACCCAAAATTGTTTCGGTAAAAATCCGTCAAAAATTTCTGGTATATCATTAACCACTTTCCCTTCTCTTCGGTAATCTCTAAACATATGCCCCATACGAATGGTAGTCAAAAGCACCAAGAGGCCAATGACAAAATGAGGATAATGCCGAGCTCCCAAGGGGAAACTTTGAGTCAAATAGAGAAAAAAAGCGGAAAATGCATACATGAATCCGCAAATATATATGTCCGATTTTTTCATAAAACACACCTTTCTGAAATAACGGGAAATACACGATACCACAAGATGATAAAAGGTTATAAAGGGTTATGGTATTTCCATAGATTCATAACCTTTTATAACCCTTTACCTAGGTATGACAAGACAATTGCCCATAACAGATTTTTATTAAATCATCTATTCAAAGGCCTAACTTTTACTTCAAAGTATTCGTCTCTAGCCTGCAACCTGTATATATCACTTAGCATACAACTTAGAAACTACATTCTTGCAGAAATCCATCTGTTCTTCAATCATCTTGCCCAATTCTTTGCTGTCCTTAAAATCAATCACCATGCCAGCTTTTTCATGAGCGGACTTCACTTCTGGATCTTCCATGGTCTTCTTGAAAGCCTCTTCATAAAATGTAATGATGTTATCTGGAGTTCCTTTCGGTGCTACCAAAGCACGAGCAGATCCATACCATTTATTGTAATAACCTAGCTCACCCAAAGTTGGAACATCTGGTAATGCGGGATCTCTTTTTTCTGCATAAACCCCAAGAACTTTTAACTCTGCATTTTCACCGTTGATCAGTTTCGATACATCTGCAATTTTAGCACAGGAAAAATCTACTTCGCCCTGACGGAGAGCTAAAAGTTGGTCTGCTGTACCACCATAAGGAACAGCATTGTATTCAAATTTTGCAGACTGTGCCAAAAGCTGGGCTGCCGTATGATTAGAAGCTTGGACCCCATTGGTAGAACACTTCAGCTGTCCAGGATGAGCCTTTGCCTCTTCGACCAAAGCTTTCAAATCATTCCATTTCGCATCTTTTCTTACCACCACTACAGCAGTTTCTGTCAAATGATTGCAAATCGGAACAATGGACTTATCAGTAAACGCAGAACCTTCCATTTGCGCCAAAGTCGTGTACGTCGGTAAGTTGATGAAGCCAATGGTATATCCATCCGGTTTAGATTTAGAAAGTTCAGTCCAGCCGATCTTACCATCCGCACCTGGTTTGTTTTCAATGACCAGTGTCTGTCCTACATATTTCTTAGCGCTATTGGTCAATAGGCGAGCGCCCGTATCAGTACCGGAACCAGCTTTATAGGCTACAATGACTTTTACATCTTTCGTCGGCTTCCAAGCACCATCCGCCTTATTATCACCCTTGGCTTTACCGCCACATCCACCTAGCACAAGGCCTGCCGTCACAGCTGCTATACCAATCCATGCCCATTTCTTATTCATCACATTGCCTCCTTATAAGCTTTTAGCTTCCCCTCATGGCAAATATTGCATCGCCAATCCATGTCCCAAGTGACATAGAATTATTCTTCTGTATTGTATCATCATGTAAATATTATGTAAATTCTTAGTAACTCATATATAACATAAGTGTATACTCTATATATTTTATATATAGAGTTCATATATGACATATGTGAAATAATTCATGAAAATATCAGCTCAAATGATATGCACAAATTCCTATTCTTTTTCATTCATAACCCTGAAGAATATAACTCGCAAATTACTATCTCAAATTGGAATCATTCTTTGACTATAGAAATTGACCTAAAATTTACAAAACTTTCATATAATAAAAGAAATAGGAAATTTGCGAAATCGTTATCCATGGTAATGATGCTTTATCATGCTTTTCTTTCCTCATGGCTTATGGTATGTCCAAAGGAGGTTTTTCCTATGATCCGTCTGTTATTTCTATCTCATCCCAGCAGCAATGAGCCGCCCATGTCTGTATACCTCATGTCTCATTTCATTGAGCAAGCTCATTTGGAAAGCCGTATTTCCGTTGCTTCAGCCAGTTTAACTAAAAAAGTCCAATCCATTTGCGAAGATGGCAAAACTACTTTAAAAAATCATCACATCCCATTGCCACCGCTTCGTCATTTCCCTTTGGCATGGAAATCCTATGAAGAGTACGACTTTATCCTGCCCACAGATAGCACCCAGGAAAACCAACTCTTTAATACCATCGGCGGTGATATTGATGAAAAGATCCATCCTCTTTCTACCTATAGCACTATTGCCACGCCGATTCCTAATCCTTATGAGACCAAAAACTGGGAAGAAACCTTTCAAGCTAGTGAAATGGCATGCCAGGGTCTGCTAAAAAAATTAGTATCTTGGATACGTTGACGAGATAAATGCTAATTGAATCAAAAGAATTTAAATGAAATCCTAGACAGGAGGGGTATTCGAGGCTTCAATACTTCTTCTCTTACATTGACAACTATATTTTGCTATAAAAAAACTGTCCGCCAATTGCTAGATTTTAGTTCTAGCAATTGGCGGACAGTTCATTTCCCTATGTTTCATAATATCCACAAAATCTAATAGGAATTTCGAACCCAAGCATTGTCCCCTCTTAGCACAACATTTTCATAGCAACCCCAGCATGACAATAAAAATAATCACACCAATGATTGTCCAAAAACAGCCATGATCTTTACCCGTTCCTGTATGAACAGACTTAGTATCTGTATGGGTAGCTGCACCCGTATGTTTAGGGGCCTTGGCAACAACATTTTTAGAATCATCAGACTTTGTATTTTTAGAAGCAGTACTATCCATATCACTTTCTGCTTTTAATAGGGCATCCAATTCTGCCACAGTCTGGCAAGCTTTGATTTGATCAGTCATTCTAGGAGCATGGGAATAATATTTCATTTCCTCTGTATATTTGAAAAGGTTTTTGGGATCTCCCGCTTTCTTTGCAAAAGGCATTCCCTCTCTTAATAATACGTAAGCATAATGCCACATTTCTGTCCAGGAACAAGCCGTACCCAAATGATAATACGCCGCCGCCAAGTAATCCATCCCCTGCTGTTGATTTTCAGAATCTAATTGAGACACTTTTTGAGCTGCATCATGTAAAATAGTCATCCAGCTCTCTTTATGAATAAAGAACTGCATGACATTTTTCGGCTGATACCCTTCCGCTTGGATAATCCAGTGATCAATATCGACTTGCAGATCCAGAAGTTCTACTTCAATGGCTCTCAGTGCAGGATCCAGAGTGTCCGATTCTTCTAAAAGATGGTGTGTACCATTCATTAGCCTATCTCCTTACCAAAGATAACATATCTAGAGAAATGCTGACTTAATCAAAAAATTGGAAATAATTAAACCAAAGTTTTCTAGAATGGATTATAGCATAAAGCAATATATGAAACCATGTATACATCTTAATACTATAGATTTACTTTCCGAACTCATCATTCCTAACTAGCCAGTCATGAAATTGTCATTTAAATGCACGAATACCCCTAACTCCTAGATGACTGCCTCTTTCGTCTTGGCAAGTGATCAGCCCCAATAACAAACAACCATTTAAAAAGCCTTCACCGGATGGCAACCGGTAAAGGCTTTTGTATTTTTGGAGTTTTCAGAATGATCTATAGATAGATTCATATGGCTATAAACCTACCATGGGTGTGCTGAAATATACATTTCTTGGAACAATCACAGGTGACAGCCTGCGTTTTCCGCCGTCACACCTTCGGCCAGTGAGCAGACTTTTGTCATGATAAAAAATAAGAATGAAGCTTCCTTAGAAACACTCACTTTGTGCAGGAATAAAAAATAAATCTTTATGAAAAAGAACGCATATAGCCTTTCCTTGATGTCTGTGTCGCAGTTAACACAACAAACTGCTATTCATCCATCCAGTCAAAGATACTGTGTTTTTTATTCTTCTGGAAACTTTTCCAAAGCAAAAGGAGACAGACCTATCTACTTTGGCAGATATCACTTTTAGGCGCTACCCCTCCAAAAAATGACGCTAAGCGCTGAAAATAGGATATCTCACAATAGTAAGCCTGTATATCCATCCATGAATAGGATCATTCCCTTCTTTTCTTCGGACAACAACACCGTAGAAGAAAGGTCTGGGCCCATCCAATTCTTTCTATACAGCTTAGGGTATACTTTTTATGCATGATTCGTTTCTGTTGACTTATCTTTATTATACACCATTTTCCCTTGAATGAAAGTAGACAATTTCAAGTCTTTAGAAAAAGGATTGGGACTGTTCCTTAATGCCCATCTGATATCATTAATTCACTTCTTTCAGTAGTAAGGAACTAAATGAGCGATTGTTGTT
>DJPC01000073.1:4053-9612 GCA_002439665.1 Dialister sp. UBA6422 | reverse complement strand
TCTTAATAATCTGGAAGGGGGAAGCACCCATGGATTCAGCGGCTTCGATGAGGCCGAAAGGAACTTCGCGGATGGAGGTTTCTACCATGCGGGCGGTGTAAGGAATGGCAGCGATGGTCAGTGGGACAATGGCTGCTGTGGTACCAATAGAAGTGCCGGCAATGATTCGTGTCAATGGAATAATGGCTACCATTAAAATAATGAATGGAATGGAACGGATCATGTTGATAATAAAAGCCAAGGGCTTGTTAAGCATTTGGCAAGCTAATATGCCATTTTTTTCTGTAACAACCAAAAGGATTCCTAAGGGAATACCTACAATAGCGGCAATCAAGGCAGAGACGCCTAGCATGTAGAGTGTTTCTGCTGTACTTTTTAAAAGTAAATTAGTTATGACTGGAGACATATCCAAGCACCTCACTTGTAATTGGTAAAGACTTCAAATGATTAAGAGCTTCTTTCATATCTCCCTCATTGCCTATGATGGTAATAATTAAACGGCCGAAGGAGATATTTTGAATATAATCAATGGAACCATATAAGATGGATACATCCAGGTTGTATTTCTTAATTAAGTTTGCAATGATTGGTTCATTGGCCACATCGCCTCTAAAAGATAAAGAGAGTACAGTTTGATCCGATGGATCCAATTTTTTATCATGAATATCCATATGAGATAACTGTTCTGGGACTTCAGAAGACATGACAGAACCTACGAATTTCTTCAGTGTTTCTGTCTGTGGATTGGTAAAGAGATCCACGACCGATCCTTCTTCAATAATATGTCCGTGTTCAATGACAGCCACACGTTCTGCAATTTCTTTAATGACTTCCATCTGATGGGTAATCATAATGATGGTGATACCTAATTTTTTATTGATATCTTTTAAAAGTTGCAAAATAGACTTTACTGTTTCTGGATCCAAAGCACTGGTTGCTTCATCAGAAAGAAGAACGGAAGGATTGGAAACGATAGCTCTGGCAATACCTACACGCTGTTTTTGACCACCGGAAAGCTGTGCCGGATATTTATCTTTATATTCAGTAAGTCCTACCATTTCCAAAATATCATCAATACGTTTTTTTTGTTCTGCCTTTGGGACATTGGACAGTTCTAATGGAAAAGCCACATTTTCTGCTACGGTACGGCTGGACAGCAAATTGAAATGCTGGAAAATCATACCAATATTTTTTCTTTCACTCCGCAGCTCTTTGTTGCTCAATTTGGTTAAATCTTTGCCATTGATGACTACTTCACCAGAAGTAGGTGGTTCAAGCATATTGATGCATCGAACCAAGGTGGATTTACCGGCACCAGATTGGCCTACGATACCAAAGATTTCCCCATCTTTGATCGTTAGGCTAATATCATCCAGTGCTTTGAAGTCACCATATACTTTAGTTATATGCTTCAGTTCAATCATTGGATTCTCTCCTTACATGAATAAAAAAACTTTCATCGGAAAGATGAAAGCGAGGATTCACATCATCTTTCGAGTATATACTCGCTGGAATTGGCACCGTTTCAAAAAGATGGTTGCCGTGGCTTCCTGGGGCCAGTCCCTCCGCCACTCATGATGAATTGTATATGAAATTTGACATTTTGAGTCATGTCGATTGGAATTATAGTACTCTGAATGGGAAAGAATGTCAATATGTTTACATGGAAAACTTTCATTTTCCATATCAGATGGGTGTATGCCGGTTGTATCCATTGTTTCCCTAGGCGTATATATGATGGGGGATTAACTTACTTTCTACTCTTTACGGTACATTATCTCTAATGCTATAATATACTAAAGTAAAATAAAAATATCACATCAAATGATATGGGAGGAATATATATGAGCGTAAATCAAAGATTGGTAAATCCATTGACAGATCGTCTTTTTGATGGAATTTTACAATTGAAAAATAGAGAAGAATGTTATGAATTTTTTGAAGATCTTTGTACGATCAATGAGCTTAGAGACATGTCTCAACGGTTGGAAGTGGCACGTATGTTGAAATGTGGTGAAAAATACGACCGCATTGAAGAAGCAACGGGAGCTAGTACAGCTACCATTTCTAGAGTTAAACGGTGCCTTAAGTATGGGGCAGATGGATATGTCAATGTATTATCCCGTCTCTCCAAAGAGGAGGAAACTAAGTAATGGAGCCGCTCGTTTTGTCTCATGGAGGCTTTAAAGCCTATGATATTCGCGGCGTCGTACCTGATGAAGTCAATGAAGATCTAGCCTATCGGGTAGGCCGTGCTTATGGCAGTCTCTATCATCCTAAGACTATGTGTGTAGGATATGATGTGCGGCCTAGCTCGTTGGCTATAGCCAAAGCTTGCATGAAAGGTCTTTCTGATAGTGGTGCTCATGTATATAATATCGGCCTTGCTGGCACTGAAATGATGTACTTTGGTACTTTTTTCTATGGGATGGACGGTGGTTTTATGATTACAGCCAGCCACAATCCATCTGATTACAATGGTATCAAGATCGTACGGCAAGGCGGCGTGCCTGTCAGTGCTGATACAGGGCTTAAAGATATAGAAAAATTGGCTTTTTCTGGTCAATTCTCAGACTGTGAAAAAACTGGTACCATAGAGACCAAACACATTCTATCTGACTATGTGAAGCATATACTGTCCTTTGTGGATGTCCACAAAATGAAGCCCCTTCATATTGTGGTAGATGCAGGGAATGGGTGTGCCAATGTGGTATTTAAGGAATTGAAAAAGTATTTACCATTTCAGTTTACAGAGCTCTTTATGGAACCGGATGGTCAGTTTCCCCATGGTGTACCTAATCCTATGCTAGAAGCCTCTAGAAAGCCTATCGTAGATATGGTTAAGCAGAAAAAAGCCGATCTGGGGATTGCTTGGGATGGCGATTTTGATCGATGCTTCTTTATCGATGAAAAGGGAAACTTTGTGGAAGGGTACTACATGGTAGGACTTTTAGCAGAGTACTTTTTAAAACGTCATCCAGGGGAAACGATCATTCATGATCCTAGGGTATTTTGGTGCATCCAGAAAATTTGTGAAAAATGGGGCGGCCATCCTGTGGAATCTAAAGGCGGTCATGCATTTATGAAAGAAACCATGCGCCGCGTCAAGGGGATTTATGGTGCAGAAAACAGTGCCCATCACTTTTTCAGAGACTTTTCTTATTGTGATTCCGGAATGATTCCTTGGCTTATTGTAGCACAGCTGATGAGTGAAAAGGGAAAATATCTAGGAGATATGGTTTCTGAAATGGAAAAAGAATTCCCCTGTAGTGGAGAAATCAATCTACCTGCCAAAGACGTGGAAAAAGTATTACAAGCAGTGAAGGACAAGTATATGCCGCAAGCTCTTCGCATAGATGCTACCGATGGTGTAGGGCTGGAATTTACTGATTGGCGATTCAATTTGCGCCCATCCAATACAGAACCCTTGATTCGCTTCAATATGGAAACCCGGGGAGATGCAGATTTATTATTAGAAAAAGAAAATGAAATCATTCATTTCATCAAAACTATGCAATAAATAGAGAGGCGGTAGGCATTAAGCCTGCCGTTTTTTTATAGGTGGTCTTCTTTATTGACTACTTATTCAACTAACAACCAACAACTCATGATTATGACTATTGCCTCTTATGAATGCTTCTGTACTGCACCGCAGGAGAGGATTCTGATTTTATTTTCCATATCTAGTGATATTTTATCTATCTATTCTAGAATAAATAGTATATAATAAGAACGATAAATATCGATATATAAAGGAGGAACGAACATGACGGATGTACTTATTATTGGTGGGGGTCCTGCAGGACTCAATGCAGCTTTGTATGCCGCTAGAAAAGAATTGTCTGTAGAAGTAGTTACCACGGATATCGGAGGGCAGATGCTTCTTACTGGGGACATTGAAAATTATTTAGCACTTCCCCATGTGTCTGGCTTTGAATTGGCTGATAAAATGGAAGCGCATGTGAAGGAATATCCTGTACAGTTTGTAACAGCAGGGGTTAAATCTTTAGAAAGAATGGAAGATGGACATTTCTGCCTCCACCTGGATGACGGCAAAACCTTGGAAGGGAAAACCTGTATTGTGACAGCAGGGAAACATAGTCGCACCTTAGGGATTCCTGGAGAAATGGAATATACAGGTCGCGGAGTGAGTTATTGTGCTACCTGTGACGCTCCTTTTTATCGCAAAAAGACGGTAGCCATTGTAGGTGGCGGGGATAGTGCGATACAGGCGGCCATGGAATTGGCTAAGATTTGTCCTAAGGTGTATCTGGTGGTCAGAAGCCGTATTCGTGCCCAAGAAGTGCTTGTAAGACAGATGAAGAAATTAGAACATATAGAAATCCTTTTAGGCTATACACCAGAAGCGGTGAAAGGGGATAAGAAGGTTTCACATCTCACTGTGAAAAATAAAGCAGATGGCAAGGAAAGAGATCTTGCAGTAGATGGCGTCTTCGTAGAGGCTGGCGGTATTCCGAATAATAGTTACTTACCACCAGAAGTGGCATTAAATGACCAAGGGGAAATCATCACGGATAAAGAAGGCGTTACCAACGTCCCAGGACTTTTTGCTGCTGGTGATGTAACCAATTGCAAAAATAAACAGATTATCATTGCTGCCGGAGAGGGGGCTGCAGCAGCATTAGCCGCTCATGACTATTTGCTGACCTATGAGAAATGAGAGTGACTAAGAAAATAAAAGAAGAACAGCTTCAAAGACTGTCAGAAGTGTATCACAATGAAGGGACCATGCTTCATTTCACCAGTCCATTTACACTTTTGGTGGCTGTTATTTTATCAGCGCAGTGCACAGATAAAAGAGTCAATGTCATTACAGGACGTATTTTTCCTAGATTGGATAGCCCGGCTAAGATGGCAGCACTTACACCTAGTCAATTGGAAACAGAGATCCACGATTGCGGACTCTATAAAGCGAAAGCTAAAAATCTACTAGGTATGTGTCATATGCTTCTGGAAAATTATGGAGGCGAGGTGCCGCAAGATTTTGATGAGCTTGTGAAACTTCCTGGAGTCGGTAGAAAAACGGCCAATGTGGTACGTAGCGTAGCCTGGGGTTATCCCGCTATTGCAGTGGATACCCATGTATTTCGCGTAGCCAATAGACTAAAGCTAGCACCGGGAACAACACCTTTAGAAGTAGAAAAAGGACTCATGAAGGCCATTCCGAAAAAGGATTGGTCTGATGCCCATCACTGGCTGATTTGGCATGGTAGGAAGGTATGTACAGCTAGAGCACCTAAATGTGCTACTTGTTTTTTACATGATATTTGTCCTTCTTCTACTATCAAATCCTAATAGAACCTAAAAAAGAGGATGTATAACATACTTTTCCATGTTATACATCCTCTTTTTGCTTCCTTTTTGGAGGGGAGAGCTCACAGACTGGTAATAGGTGACGCAAGTCAGTAGAGCTGAGACATATTAAACCAGCTAACAACTAGTAACTAACAACTAACAACTAACAACTTATATTATTATTATTATGAAAAACGAAGTGGCTGTGACAAAATACTTTTGCATTTTGTCACAGCCCCTTTT
>DJPC01000073.1:0-4033 GCA_002439665.1 Dialister sp. UBA6422 | reverse complement strand
ACTTTTAGGCTCTATTACATCATTAGAACATATTGAGAATACCGTGGAATCCGTAATAGTTGGTCGGGAGGAATGCATCCACGTACTTAGAAACGCCAACAGGTTCTGGAGCGGTAAGGAATAAAAGGAAAATGGCAAGAACGGTAAAACCGATAGAAATCAAATTGGCTTTACCCTTGCGAGACATTTCATAATATCCAAAGAGTCTAAGTCCCAGGGCACCAAAGAAAGTAATGCACATGCCAGACAAAGAGAATACACCAAACAGAATATTGGCCATCAAAAATCCTACATAGAAGACAGGTAGGAAAATGAATGGGAAGTTATAAGCGATGGAGCTATGGTTGATGCTGCGGCGCATATCATCCAGCCAGTCGGCCATATCAAAGCCAAAGAGACCCAATGGAATGAAAGAGAGGAGTACTACTTTGTCCCAAACATTAGCCAGGCGATCTCTATTTTGACCAAGCCACCAGAAGAAACCGCAAAGCAGAAGTCCTACCAATCCGCCTAAGATGTAGTAATATTCTGATGGAATAAATTTGACTACAATCATAGACACGGTGACAAGGATAGAGCCGGTCAGAATATAGGAAGTCAATTGAGATTTAGAAAGCTGGTGATTTTCTGGAATTTCTTCTTTCATTTGTGCCAGGATTTCTATCATAAAGAGAAGTAAGAAAATAGCCAAAGCAGCAAATGGATAGAGGAAAAGAGAAATCACAATGAGGAGAACAGGAACAAAGACCTTGAACCCACTAAATACACGAAGCTTTTTAAAATTTAATTTATTCTTCTGGGTGTAAATTGTAAGACGCATGAACACCAAGTAGGTCATCATCATACCTACCGTTTCTAGTGGTTCACTGCCCATGTAAAGCAAGCTGCAAAATACCAGGATGGCCATGTTGGCACCTGTAAAACGAGAAATGAGGGTGCTGAAAAGACCAATATTCAAAAAGGCCACAGCGGCATCAACAAAATTCAAAACATCCATCTCCTTTAAAAATAAACAATTCTTTTCTAGTATATATGGTGAGAACTGTTTTAGCAATAGCTTTTTAGAGAAATCATAAGAGAGAAGAGGTTTGATTTCTGGCGGTGAATGAGGTGTTTTTCACTTATCAAAAGGTATTTATCAGCACATATAGAAATAAAGGACTGGTAGCAGATAAGAAGAGGTGATCATGCTCACTCTTCCTTTCTACGGCTCTTACCGTGGGGCTATATTAGCATACACTTTATAGGCAGATTTTGTGCTGGTCAAAAGGGTTCCTTTATGGTATAATACTCCAAAAATCAGCAAAGGGGCTGTAACCATGTTACGGTCCTCTTTATTTTGGTCCACTTTTATGAAGGATTCGTGCTTGATAAAGACTTATTTTGATGTATGAAATCATCCATGTACTATGGATAGAGTCAGGCTAAACGGTAGAGATTCTTCTATATGATAGAATGAAGAATCATAGGTATATTTTTCAAATTGGCATACCTATGATATAATAAACATCGTATAGTCAATTTTTGTCATTTACCTATTATCATATGGATATAAAATATAAATGTTATATAAGGAGGATACCTGTATGTGCGGTATTGTAGGTTATGTGGGCAATGGAGACGCTTCTAATTTTTTGATTGACGGATTGCGTCGTTTGGAATATAGAGGCTATGATTCTGCTGGCATTGCAGTTTATGAAGATGGAAAGATTCAGATTGAAAAGAAGAAGGGCCGCCTGGCCAATCTGGAAGCTCTTTTGAAGGAACATCCACTTCATGGACATATCGGTATTGGTCATACACGGTGGGCTACCCATGGACAGCCTTCTGATAAAAATGCCCATCCTCATGGAGATTGCCATAACCATTTTGTCATTGTCCATAATGGCATTATTGAAAATTACATGGCTCTCAAAAAGGAATTAATAGCCAAGGGACATGTATTTAAATCAGATACGGACTCTGAAGTAGTCGCTCATTTGGCAGAAGAATTGGATGATGGAGACTTTTTCTCCACCGTTCGAAAAGTGCTGGCACAGATTGAAGGCTCTTACAGCTTGGTATTCATGGACTCTTCTGATCCAGATACCATTATTTGCACTAAAAAAGACAACCCACTGATTATTGGTTTAGGAGAAGGGGAAAACTTCATTGCCTCTGATATTCCTGCAGTGATCAATCACACTCGCCGAATTTATATTTTGGATGATTTGGAATTGGCAGTTGTCAAAAAAGACAGCGTTTCTATTTTTGATAAAGACGGTCATCAGATTCATAAGGATGTACAGGAAGTCAAATGGAGTGCAGAAGCAGCAGAAAAAGGCGGCTATCCACATTTCATGCTGAAAGAAATCTATGAACAGCCTAAAGCTGTACGTGATACAGCGCAGATTCATTTAACAAAAGATGGATTTGTTAATTTTGATGATTTAGGTTGGACAAAAGATACTTTGGCTAATATTGATAACATTTTAATTACCGCATGCGGTACCGCTTATCATGCTGGCTTGGTAGCTAAACATTACATTGAACGGTTTGTTAGAATTCCAGTGTCTGTAGAAATCGCATCTGAATATCGATATAGCCGTCCGCTCACCACCAATCGTACCCTTTGCATCGTAGTGAGCCAGTCTGGGGAAACCATCGATACCTTGGCCGCTTTGAAAGAAGCTAAAAGACTGGGAGCTAAGAGCTTGGCTGTGACCAATTCAATTGGTTCTTCTATCGCTCGTGAAGCAGACCATGTCATTTACACTTTGGCAGGTCCGGAAATCGCTGTAGCTTCTACCAAAGCTTATACCACCCAGCTTGTGGCACTACTCTTGTTATCCCTTTACATGGGACAGCTTAAGGGGACACTTCGTCCAGAATTGATTCAGAAAATCACCCATGCTCTTCGCGAATTGCCAAAGCAGATCGAAAAAGTATTGAATGAAAAAGACCATATGGCAGCAGTGGCTGATCGTCTGATTAAAGCCCACGATATTTTCTATCTGGGACGGTCTATCGACTATGCTATTGCCATGGAAGGTGCTTTGAAACTGAAAGAAGTTTCTTACATCCATGCAGAATCTTATGCAGCTGGTGAACTTAAACATGGTACACTGGCTCTGATTTCGGAAGATACACCTGTCATTGCAGTAGCTACCCAGGACGATGTGAGTGCTAAAATGTATAGCAATATTCAGGAAGTGCGTGCTCGTGGGGCTGATGTATTGGGCATTGGTTACGATGATGACAAAGAATTGGCTAAATACACCACAGAAGTGGTTAGAATCCCTCGGGTGGATCCATTCATTGCACCGATTCTGTCTGTCATTCCTATGCAGCTTTTGGCTTACTATACCAGTATCAAGAGAGGTAATGATGTAGATAAACCGAGAAACTTAGCCAAATCGGTTACTGTAGAATAATATAGAAAATAAAAAGGAGTTGTACCAACATGTGAAATAGGTTGGCACAGCTCCTTTTGTATTTCATAAAATATTGAATTGTAAGCTGCTGGTTGTTAGTTTCAAAGAGTTAAGATGTCCCTTTAGGACTGCAGTGGATCCCCTGAAAGAGAGCTAAAGAGAGTACTTTTGGCTCTTAGTTTCTAAAAAGTTACATGAGTGAATGATCATTGGTTTATGGGGGAAGAAATCAGGCTTGATAGCGCAGGCTTTTATGCATTGAGTATTATTGCTTTTTGCATAGATGCCATGCGTAAGGGGAGGGGCAGAATGAATCGGGCGTTATTGAGCTTTATGATATAGAAATAGTTAAAATATTAATTTGACATTAGAATTATAAAAATTTTCATATACTAGGTATGATTTTGGGTAGCTGATGCAATTTTAATATATGGAGAGGGAAATGAGAAACTCTTTTGTGAAAGATACACAAGCAGCATGATTTCCTAAGACTGCGAAATAAAACCTCGAGGCGCAGTCCCAAAAGAAATTCAGCGACTGATGTATCTATGCTCATAGAGTCTCATATCCCATCCCTTACCTCATCGGGCGCCAGATGAGGTAAGCAGATAAGACAAAAA
>DJPC01000037.1:6229-10555 GCA_002439665.1 Dialister sp. UBA6422 | reverse complement strand
GACTGTACCTACTTTACCATCACCGATAGGCTGCCCATCGATAGAGAGGACTGGCACAATGCCATCTTCAGAATTGGTGAGGAATACTTCTTCTGCATTCATCATATCACTCAATTTAACCGGTTCTGCTGGGTCATCGATGGAAGTAACCCCTGCGGTTCTAGCCACACGGGTCAATACCAAGGAACGAGTGATACCACGAACCATGTATTCATCAGTAGCTGGTGTCCAAATAACGCCTGCTTTGACAATGCATACATTGGAATGGCTGGCTTCTTTTAAAAGACCATCTTTGATAAAAATGGCATCGTAAGCACCTTTTTTCTGTGCTTCTGCTCTAGCCATCAGATTATTGAGTTGATTCAAGGAAAGAATATCGCAGTGGTGTCCACGGTCATCTGCCATGGTAACACACTGAACGCCTTCTTGTACTTTTGCGATAGCATCCAAATTGATCGGTTTTGCATACACCAATACATTAGGACGAAGTTTATTTCTAGCGGGGATCGTGAAATCATGGTCTCCCTGTCCACGGGTGACAATAATCTTTACATATCCCTCTTGGATACCAGTTTCTTCTACCACCACTTCAACGATTTCTGTAAATTCATCCGGTGCAGTGACTGGGCGAATCCCTAAAAGACGCATGGATCGATACAGTCTATCAGTATGATAGGAAAGTGCAAACGGACGACCATGATAGACCCGAATCCATTCATAACATCCATCACCAAACTGAAGACCTCTGTCATCAGCCGCCATGACCTGGGCAAAGTCATAGTAATAATTGTGGTTGTAGTATATGGTAGTTTTAGCGTCTGCCATATGTCTCACCTCCGTAAATGAATATATGTATAAGTAACTAAAAAAGGAGCTACTTTTTCAACTCTTTGACTTTTTCAATCAAAAGAGGCAGGAAATCTTTCAAATCCGCTTCTACTGCATAATCAGCCATTTCCATAATGGGAGCACTGGGGTCTTTATTGACGGCTACCACTACATCGGCATTAACGGCACACATATGCTGCATAGCACCAGAGATACCAAAAGCAAAGTAAATTTTAGGAGAAACGCCTTTTCCTGTCTGACCGATCTGATGGCTATGGGGTTCCCATCCCAGTTCTGCAATTGGACGGCTGCAGCCTACGGCAGCTCCTAAAAGATCTGCCAATTCATGGAGTTTGGCCCATTCTTCTTCGCTGCGAATGCCGCGACCGCCAGCCACTACCACTTTGGCTGTTTCTACAGGATGGTCATCCTTTTTGCCATGAATAATTTCTTTGAGCACACTGCCTAAGTCTTTATCGCTTACAGAAACAGGAAGAGAAATCACTTCGCCTGTACGGCTATCATCAGCCATAGGATAGGTAAAAATACCAGGGCGAATGGTTCCCACCTGTGGACGATAGTCTGGACTTACAATGTCCGCCATGATGTTACCATCCATGGCGGGGCGAGACCAGATAACAAGTCCTTTTTCTACATCAGCAGAAAGTTCTGTCACATCTGCAGTGACCCCGCAAACCAGCTGTGCAGCCAGACGAGGCGCCAAGTCACGACCCATATGGGTCGCTGCAAAAATAATGGTATTTGGTTTCTTATCTTTCAGAAAATCAGCCAATACTTTCTGGTAAGCTTTCCCATCATAATGGTCCAGTTTAGGATCATCCATGACATACACCGTATCAGCACCTAAGGAAATCAAAGATACGGCTTCATCCACAAGTCCACTACCGATAAGAATCACTGATACTTTTTCTCCCAACTGATCAGCCAGCACCCTAGCTTCTCCAGTCAGTTCTCCAGTTACTTTTTGAATTCTGCCATCTGTTAGAGCACCGATGACATAAATCCCCTTATAATCAGAAAAATCCATCCTTGCTCTCCTTACATGACATGCAGCTTCTGCATAGCTACTACCAATTCATCTACAGCTTCTTTGGCTGTTTTCCCTGTAATTCTTAAATTTTCTTTTTTAGCGGGTACCACCGGACGTACCTGACGTACTTGTGTAGGGGAGCCCTTCATACCAATTCGATTGGGATCTACATCCAAATCCTTGGCAGTGAGCTGATGAATTTCCACTTCGTCTTTCATTAAAAGGCCCTTAATGCTTGGATACCGTGGGGTATTTAATTCTTCTGTAGCAGTGATCAACGCAGGAAGTGCCACTTCCAGGACTTCTGTCGCATCACCCATGAGCCGTTTCACCGTCACATAGCCTTCTTTTTCAAAAGCAATATCTGTAGCAGCACTTACATCAGAAATTCCCAGTGTAGCAGCCATTTCCGGTCCAATCTGCGCTGTATTACTATCGATGGATTCCTGTCCGCAGAAAATGAGATCAAAGTGGCCGATTTTTTTGACCGCTGCAGATAAGGTATAGCTGGTAGCTAGTGTATCAGCACCGCCAAATGCACGATCGGTCACTAAATATACATCATCGGCTCCCATCGCCACGGCATCTTTTAACACAGTGGCCGCCTGTGGCGGTCCCATAGTGATAACTGTCACAGTACCACCTACCTGGTCTCGCAGTGCAAACGCTGCTTCCAGTGCATGGAGATCCAAGGGATTCATAATGCTGTTGGCATTGTTTCTCTTTAAACGACCTGTAGTTGGATCCACTTCCATCTTGGACGTATCCACTACTTGTTTTACACAAACCAGAAACTTCATAATAGCCCCCTTTGCTAGCTATGTAAAATAGAACTAATTTGCCAATAAGCCCTATTCGTCCAATATAAATCATCTTTTTCAGTATATCATACTTAGCCCCTTTTGGGCAGAGGAAATATACGAGTAAGAAGGATAGGTCTCTCAAAATAAAGACAATGATAGAAAATTTTTTTCTCTTATAACAGATCACTTTTCATGTTCAACAAGTAATAATCAATGTAATATCTAAGAAAATAATTTTATGGATTGTGCTTCATAAAAAAAGAACATGATTCATTCACTGATTCAGCAAATAGCTCCTATCACTTCTAATCCCCATTTCTTCTGCAAATTTTCATTGACAAATATCCATTCATTTGATAGGATATTTTATGTTAATGCCGGTATAGCTCAGCTGGTAGAGCGGCGCATTCGTAATGCGTAGGTCGCAGGTTCAAATCCTGTTGCCGGCTCCATAGAAAGGAAAAAGCACTGTGAATCTCATGGTTCATAGTGCTTTTATAATGTATGTCAATGGGTTGGTTAGTTGTTTGCATCTCAATAACTATATGTCAAAAAATCCTGTGCCAGATCATTTGTATCTAGCACAGGATTTTTGATTCAAAAACTAGTGATGAGCTTCTACTTTTTATATGTCACAAATCAACCTACAATGTTCAAAGCATACGCATTGTATTCTTTTTCCAGAGCTTCAGTCTTCTTGGAAAGTTCGATCTGCAAATCAGAAGCGGTGTCATAGTCTTTAGCTTCCAAAGCTTCTTTCAATTTGGTGCAAAGAGATTTAGATGTTTTGGTATCTTTAATGAGTTCGTATTTCATAGCTTTGATGACAGCCCAACGTTCTGTATCCAGTTCATCTTCGCTAGGCAATTCTTTGAAACCTTTGACCAAAAGTTCTGCTGCTGGAATGATACGATCCACCAGTTCATTTTCCCAGCGATAAAGGATAGATGCCAAGAAGGAATCTACAATGGTATCATTCAAGCTATCCCCAGCGGTAATGACAGCCACTTTATCTTTATTGGCTTTCATGGTCTTTACATTTTCCCAAACTGTAGCCGGTGGTTTACCAAAAGCAGCATCTCTTTCTTCCTGGGTGAAATCTTCAAAGACATTTTCTTCGCAGCGATAAGCTCTTCCATCTTCCAGATAATCCGCCTTTTCACCTGGTTTCTTAGAAAGTTCAGCTTCTAATTCTGCCGGCGCTTTACCGGAGGTAATGGCATAGGTAATCCCATCCAAAGAGGTGAGGAAAAGGCAAGCGGCAGCCAAATAGGTATTGGTGAATGGGTTTGGTGCACGAAGTTCGAAGCGGGTGGCTTTCGGATTATCAATATCACGAACCAAACCAATGAGGATGGTTCTATTTCTAGACGGTACTTCTGGATTATGACCCAAAGAGGTAACAATGCAGACTGGTGCTTCAAATCCTGGTTTCAAACGATTAAATGCATCGGTGGTAGAGGAAACAAATGGATTGGTGGCTTCATAGTTCTTCAGAATACCCATAATGAAGCCGTAACCAATGGTAGAAAGGAAATCAGCCTTCATATCTGCTGGAGCCAACAGATTTAAAATCTTACCATTTTTGAGTTCTGCACAAATGCCTACATGGGTATGTTCACCGCTGCCAGCGACACCAATGAT
>DJPC01000037.1:0-6138 GCA_002439665.1 Dialister sp. UBA6422 | reverse complement strand
CGAGCTTCCAGTTCATTATCAGCAGCCTGGAGAGGATTCATAGAGAAGAGCCAATCTAGTTCCAGCTGTTCACACACGTCTACGGTATGACCTGCATCATCTACCTTCGGTTTAATACCCCCTACTTCTTTATGGCCCATTTCTACATGCATGCCCCGAGCATCCAATTCTTCAATAGCTTCTTCCATGGCGGTACGAACATTACCGCGCATTCTCTGCCAGTACTGTTCCTGCAATCTCTGAGAAATAGAAAGGTGCTGTACTGTTTCTGCTTCACTCGGTGTTTTTACCCAAAATTCCAGTTCTGTACCAATGGTAAATTTGATATCCTTAATATCTTCCAGGGGCAAATCTTCCATACCTTTGACTTTTTTGCCATCTGCCAGAAGAGCTTTCAGTTTATCAGCTACGTATTTGCAGGAGTTTTTCAAAATAGAGCGAGAATCAATAAATTTACCATTGTGCAAAAGGAAGCAAGGAATGCGAAGTGTACCTACAGGACGACCATTTTCATACAGGTTATCTTCATTATAATCTACATACCAATTAACACTAGCATCGGCTACCATATCTACACGAGCATCATTCAATGTGGCAATGTTCATCAAAACGACAGAAGAACCATCAGTCTGTACAGCGGTACCAGCAAAAAAGTCATCATAATTTTTAACAAACAGTTCAATCGGTACCTTTTCATCTGTATCATTCCCAGCCAGATCAATGCCTACTAGAGAAACAAAGCGGATTTCAGGATGGGTTTTCAAAAGAGATAAGACTCCTTCTTTACCAAATTCACCAGTTGGGATGTAGTACAGTAATTCATTGTTAATCATTTTAAATTCCTCCTATGTTATATACAGGTTGAAATAAACATCAAAAATTCTAAAAATGATAGGTGTGATTAGAAAATTGAGCCCCGTCACAAGCCACTACCAGTCTACCAATGACCTATTGATTCCCAATGATAGACTATCGGTTATTTATACCTAACAAAGCTGCCGGAATCCCACCGCGGAATACCAATATTCGATTTTCCATAAACTTCTCATTCAGGATTTCCCCCTTATATTTCAGTTTCTAGAAAATAAAAATGACCTATTCTATGGGTGATTTCCATAAAATAGGTCATCTTTGGCCAGATGATATATAGTTTTTAAAATAACATCTTTGATTGCTTGGTGATTAGAAAAATCTTCTAACCACTAACAACCAGTAACTAATCACTGATTAGTCCAGAATATTCAGTGCATACACACGATATTCTTTTTCCAATGCCTCAGCTTTTTTAGCCATTTCCAGCTGCAAAGAAGAAGCGGCATCGAAATCATTGTGTTCCAAAGCTTCTTTCAGTTTGGTGCATACACACTTGGATTCTTCTGTATCCTTTGCCAGCTCAATGCGCTTGGCTTTGATGGATTTCCAACGTTTTTCATCAATCTTATCTGCATTGTCCAACTTTTTATATCCCCTAACAGCTGCTTCTGTTCCTGGAATAATGCGATCAATGAGTTCATTTTTCCAGCGATACAGGATCGAAGCAGTAAAGGAATCTACGATTTGCTCAGAAATAGCGCCGCTCTTAGTGAGAGAAACCACTTTTTCTGGATGAGCTTTCATGATTTTAACATTTTCCCAAACCGTAGCCGGTGGTTTACCAAATACGGCATCACGTTCTTCCTGGGTATAATCTTCAAATACATTGGCTTCGCAGCGATATTCTCTATCTTTTGCTAAATAATCAGATTCTTCTCCAGCTTTCTTAGAAAGTTCTTTCAACAGTTCTTGAGGTGTCTTACCAGAAGAGATCGCATATTCAATGCCATCTAAAGCGGTGAGATACAAGCAGGATACGCAGAGGTATGTATTGGTGAATGGGTTTGGTGCACGAAGTTCAAAACGAGTAGCCTTCGGATTTCCAATATCACGGATAAGACCAATCAGGATCGAACGGTTACGGGATGGCACTTCTGGTTTATGTCCCAAAGAGGTAACGATGCAGACCGGTGCTTCAAATCCTGGTTTTAAACGATTGAATGCATCAGTGGTAGAAGAAACAAATGGATTGGTGGCTTCATAATTATTGAGAATCCCCATGATGAAACCATATCCAATGGTGGAAAGGAAATCAGCTTTCATATCTTCTGGAGATAAGAGGTTGATGGTCTTACCATTTTTCAGAAGAGCAGCAAATCCTACATGGGTATGTTCCCCGCTACCAGCGACACCAATGATTGGTTTTGCGCGGAAGGAAACATCAAGACCATTTCTTCTGAATACTTCACGAACAATAATACGAGCTTCCAATTCATTGTCAGCAGCCTGCAGCGGATTGGTAGAAAACAGCCAGTCCAGTTCCAACTGTTCGCATACGTCAAAGATATTTCCGTCATCGTCTACCTTTGGCTTAATGCCTCCTACTTCTTTATGACCCATTTCTACATGCATGCCTCGAGCATCCAATTCTTCAATGGCCTGTTCCATAGCAGTACGAACGTTACCGCGCATTCTCTGCCAATACTGTTCCTGTAATCTTTGAGAAATAGAAAGGTGCTGCACCGTTTCCTTTTCGCTCGGTGTTTTTACCCAAAATTCCAATTCTGTACCAGTGGTAAATACGATATCTTGAATTTCGGAAAATGGGAAATTTTCCATTCCCTTCACCTGTGCACCTACCAAAAGTTTTCTCAAGCGATCAGCTACATATTCACAGGACTGTTTCAAAATAGAACGGGAATCAATGAATTTTCCATTGTGAATGAGGAAACTGGGGATACGAAGAGTACCTATAGGAAGACCTGTTTCTTCATCTAAATTATCATCATTGTAATCTACATACCAATTGACAGAGCTATCAGCCACCATATCGACTCTAGCATCATTCAAAGTGGCAATGTTCATAAATACTACAGAAGAACCATCGGTCTGTACGGCTTTCCCTGCGAAGAAATCTTCATAATCTTTCATAAAAATTTCAATCGGAATCCGTTCATCAGTATCATTGCCTGCCAAATCGATGCCTACTAGAGATACAAATCGAATCTCCGGATGTTGTGCCAAAAGGGAAAGTACCCCTTCTTTTCCATATTGACCGGCCGGGATGCAGTACAATAAGTTTTTGTTCATTTGAGTCCTCCTATAGACTTAATTTCACCATTTTTTTCGCATATACACATTCATCAAAAACTATTTGTTTTAAAATAGAAAATGACCCACTCCATAAGGAATGAGTCATCATTGACTACTGCGTATGAACTTATGTAGTAAGGATACCTCAAGGTATTCTTTTTGTCAAGTGAGAAATAGAATCAAATGGATGGAGTCATAGGACCATAAAATCAAAAGGGTATGCAGTCCTAGTATTTTTAAGAAAAGAGATGAAGCATGATAAAACCCCTTGCGGTAATTACCACAAGGGGTCTCTTCAGTCATGGGTAAGATTAGCACAAAATCTTACGATCATTCAGCGTTGCTTTTAAGCCAAGAGCTTACGGACAATCTGATTAATCAGTTTGCCATCAGCTTTACCCTTAAGCTTTGCCATGACAGCTTTCATCACAGAACCCATATTTCTCTGCCCAGGATCCATAGCATCTACGATTTCTTTCACTGCTGCTTCTACGGCTTCCGGAGCCATTTCTGCTGGCAGATACTTTTCTAATACACCGATTTCTGCTTTGGTCTGTGTAACCAGGTCTTCTCTTCCAGAACCTTCGATCTCAGCAAGAGTTTCTTTTCTCTGCTTGACTTCTTTCCGGAGAACGGCAAGAACCTGATCATCATTGAAGTCCGCGTGTCCGTTGTCGATTTCAGCCTGTCTGATATGAGCACGAGCCATGCGGATCGTATTCAGAGCAAGCTTACCTTCTTCTTTTGCTTTCATGGCTGTTTTCATATCAGCCATAAGCTGTTCTTTAATTGACAAAACCAATCACCTTACAACCTATTATTTAAACTTACGTTTTCTAGCGGCTTCAGATTTCAGTTTACGTCTAACGCTGGGCTTTTCATAATGTTCACGTTTTCTTACTTCAGAAAGAACCCCGGCTTTTTGGCAGGAACGTTTAAATCTGCGAAGAGCACTATCCAGAGATTCGCCCTTTTGAACTTTGATTTCAGACATCTATATCCCTCCCTCCCAATAAGACTGATGGGGTGCTATTGCACACTTTTAAATTATAATTGACAAGTGTCTTTCTGTCAAGATAGAAATGCAATTAAGAGTGAGAGTACAAATGATGGGTGCAATTCATGTAGGACTCCCAGTCATGATCCTTTACCCCTTAGGGCGGTTATTTTTCCATATCGGTAATACCTATCGTCATCAAAAGCAAAGAGAAAGGGGTATAAAAGATGACATGACATCCTATGCCAATAACCTTTTATAACCCCTTTAATCTTTGGGTAGACCATGTGCTTTATTTATTAAAATAGGGAATACATCAAAAGAGCCCCTATACGAATCTAAGGTACTTTATGGATAGTACGCCCCTTCGCCACTCCGCACAACTTACGACCCATTCTATCTCTTTCCCAGATAAGATGACTGCCACTATGTATTACTTATCTTCTGGAAATGGCGGCCAACCCATTTCTTTACCACCGATGATATGGGCATGGAAATGGAACACAGACTGTCCTGCTTTTTCACCAGTATTCATAACCAAGCGGAAACCTTTTTCTTTAAGTCCAGCTTCTTCTGCAATCTTTTTAACAACCAGGAAGAAATCTGCAAAGTTTTTATTGTATTCTTCATCAAAAGCCAGAATATTATCTACATGTTTCTTAGGAATCAGCAAAATATGTACCGGTGCACAAGGTTCAATATCCTTAAAAGCAAACCAGTTGTCATCTTCATAGACTTTGGTGCTAGGAATTTCGCCGGCAGCGATTTTACAAAAAATGCAATCTGACATAGTTGTTTCCTCCTCATTGAATTAGGTATTTAAATAACAAGTGTGTAATGAAGCTAGCAATGCACAATGTATAAAACACTACAAAATTTTAGAAATAAGTATGAAGTACTTTCAATGGGTGTGCCCTTCTTCCTGCACTACCCATGATGCACCAAATGGCCTTCTAATCCATCCTCTGTCAAAGTGTCAATCAGGACTGGATACATATGACCTCTTTCAATGCCATCGCTTTTAATGGTTACACGGATATATTCATCAGTGAGACCTTCATAGTAACCATTTTTGACTTCTTCAGCCAGTACATGAACCACCTTTCCCATAAACCGGGAACGATATTCTCTGGCAATCCCTTTTTCCAAAGCCTGCACGCGATGGACTCTTTCTTTTTTGACTTCATTAGATACCTGATTGGGATAGGTAGCCGCCGGAGTCCCTGTTCTTTGAGAATAAGGGAATACATGAATACCAGAAAATTGGATTTCTTTCAATGTTTCCAAGGTTTCCTTAAAATTTTCTTCTGTTTCGCCAGGGAATCCCACAATAAGATCTGTAGTCAGTGCCACGCCAGGAATTTTTTCTCTAAGTTCTTGGATCAATTTCTTAAACTGAGGAAGCCGATAATGACGATTCATTCCCTTTAACACACTATCCGATCCAGACTGGATAGGCAGATGCAAATGACGGCAAACCTTTGGCTCATTTTGAATGATTTGGATCAATTCTTCTGAAAGTTCCACCGATTCAATAGAACCTAAACGAATACGGAGAAGATCTGGAATTTTGACAAGTTCTGCCACCAGGGTGGAAAGGGATGTGCCATCATGAAGATCTTTGCCATAATTTCCTAGATGAATCCCTGTGAGCACCACTTCTCGATACCCACGAGCCACCAATTTTTTGATTTCTTCCACTGCATCTTTTTGCTGACGAGATTTCAGGCGCCCTCTGGCATACGGGATGATACAGAATGTGCAATAATTGTCGCAGCCTTCCTGGACTTTGATAAATGCCCGGGTTTTGACCTCTCCTTCCGGGTCTACTTCCATATTTTCAAAGGTTTTCACCTTCATGATATCCACCACTTCATTGAGCGGCTTATCACTCTTTCGGGCTTCTTCTACATATTGCACAATTTGAGAACGATTTTGATGTCCTACGATGACATCCACATCCCCCATCTGTTCAAAGACTTCTGGCGCTAACTGGGCATAGCAACCAGCTACAG
>DJPC01000029.1:35617-37328 GCA_002439665.1 Dialister sp. UBA6422 | reverse complement strand
CTGGGCATAGCAACCAGCTACAGCAATAATAGCATGAGGATGCGCGCGGCGAATGCGTCGCACCATCTGACGAGATTTTCTGTCACCTACGCTTGTAACAGAGCAGGTATTGATGACGTACACATCGGCATCATCATCTTCTGCCTGGCTGTACCCATTTCTGATAAATAGGGTACGCATAGCATCACTATCATACTGATTGACTTTGCAGCCAAGAGTAATGAAGGATACTGTCTTTTTGGGTTGTAAATTATTCTTTTCCATGATTTGTATTATAGCATATTTGAATGCAGTTGGCAGTTTTTAGTTGGCAGTTAACAGTTCACGGTAAATGGTCAACATTAAAAGATTCACGGTTATCGGTTATCTGTTCGCTGCAAGCTAGCATTTCGATGATTTTACAATAGTATATTGCTATTTTTTATCTATTTTCGTCTTCTTAGATGATTATATAATAATACGGTCAACAACAATCTGTAATTCATCTATACGAAGGAGACTGATTATGAAACTTCTAAGTTATCAAACCTTATTTGCGGCCTGTCATTTCTGTTCCGACATCAACCAAAGTGCGCTGGCCGCCGTGCTGCCTTTCTTGATCGCTGCCCATCATTACGACTATACCACAGCAGCTATGCTAGTCATGGCTTCAAACATCATCGGTTCATTGATTCAACCCTTGTTAGGAACGCTGTCCGATAAACATAGCTGGCTCTGGATCATGCCACTAGGACTTCTTCTGGCAGGTGGCGGTATGGCGATGACCGGTGTCATTTCCAATTTCTATTTGCTTTGTCTAGTTACCATGGTGAGCGGTATCGGTGTAGCGATGTTTCACCCCCAGTGTGCCCTTTTGGTAAACCGCGTCTCCACCGAGACCAATCGTGGCATCAGTCTTTCCATCTTTTCTTTCGGCGGAAATATGGGATTCACCTTTGGACCTCTTCTCATTGGCAGTTCCATCCTCTTTTTTGGACTGCCTGGCACTTTGGTATTTTTCATTCCGGAGATAATCATCGTCAGTATACTCCTATACTTGTACCCCACACTGAAAACCATCAGTGCCAGACCAAAACAAATGAAATCCAATAATCCCCAAAAGACCACAGCCATTCCTGACCAGTGGCACTCCTTTTATAAACTCTCCTTTGTTGTCATCGGTCGCTCCATTATTTTTTACGGTGTCAATACATTCCTCGTGCTATACTTAGTGCAGCACTTTACACTATCCGAAGGCACAAGCAATCTCATGCTTTCTCTTTACTATGGCATTGGCGCCATCTCCACCTTACTTGGTGGAAAACTAGGCGACAAATATGGTTACCGCCGGATGGCACAGATTGCTTTTTCCCTCTTCTTCCCTGCCATCCTGCTCTTCTCCTTCACCTCCCAAGCCTACCTTGCCATCCCCGCTCTACTTGTCATGGGCTCTGCCATTTGCCTCTCCTATAGTCCACTCGTTGTTTTAGGACAGCAATACTTACCCAACCAAGTCGGACTGGCTTCAGGCATTACCTTAGGCTTGGCTGTCAGCATCGGCGGCATCACCGCTCCCTTGCTGGGAAAAAGTGCAGACCTTTGGGGCCTGTCTTCTACCTTTCTCCTGATTTCCACCCTGTCCCTCTTACCACTGGCCATGACATTTTTCTTATCGAAGCCAGTAGCTAGGGATTAGTAGCTAGGCCCTAGGGGTTAGGGACTGGTGACTGGT
>DJPC01000029.1:17666-35580 GCA_002439665.1 Dialister sp. UBA6422 | reverse complement strand
GACTGGTGACTGGTTCTCACTCCGCTCGAAGATCGGAGCGAGAACCCTTAGAACCCTTTAGCAACCTTAACGTCTTAAGAACCCTGTCTACAGAAAGGAGACAATATCATGAAAACCTATCTGAACTCGATCAATCTGAAAGGAAATACCAACTTTCCTTTGATTGTAGCCGACGCAGATATGAATCATATGTCTCCACGTACCCCTGGATTTCATATATTCCATCATCATATAGATTTTCAGTTTCTTCTGGTAGAACAGGGCGAACTGCTGGTCAAAACACTAGACACTGAAGTAACGCTCCACCACGGCCAATGGATTTTCATCAATAGTGACGTAGTCCACTTGGTTCTTCATGGCCCGACTTGTCATAATAAAAGCATCATTTTCCCAAAAGAAATGGTAAGCTTCTACGCCGGCAGTCCCTGTGAGCCCCAAGTAAATGCTTTCGCTGCTTCGCCTCTTTCCATCTATGTATCTGACTCCAAACAGCCTTGGTGCAATCAAGTAGGCGAAAGACTAGTCTCCTTAGCCCACATCTATGAAACAGAACAGGAATCTCCTTATTATGCCTATCATCTTTTAACCAGCCTAGCACTTCTATGGTTCCAGTTTTCGTCCAACTTAGAGGCCCCAGCCCCAGTGCAACAGACAGAACAGACCCGGCGTATGGAATATTTCCTGTCTTTTATAGAAACCCATTACGCAGAACCGATCAAATTAAACGACATCGCCTATAGTGCCAATGTCAGTCCCTCAGAATGTCTCCGGTGCTTCAAAAATCTGATGCACACCACGCCGCACCAATACCTTATCGAGTACCGTTTGTCCAAAGCAAGCAAATTACTAAAAGAAACAGACCTTCCCATCACCACCATTGCTTTTTCTGTGGGATTCCCCCAAATCAGTCACTTCGGCGCATGGTTCAGAAAGAAATTGGGCATGTCTCCAAGAGAATATAGAAAAGCGTTTATTGGTTAACGGTTAACGGTTGACGGTTTACCCCAAACATAATTTCAGAGAGTATGATTTTTCATAGATGATGCAATTTTAATAAGTGGAGGGACAAAATTGAAAAATTTTGAAAAAAGATGTTGTGATTTTTACCTACTTCTGCAATGTATATAGTAGAGGGGGAAATCAAAAGACTTCTACCTAGGACGATTTTGTGACTTTGCTCCATGGAAATGCACTCTAGAGGCCATAGGACAAAAACAAATAGTGATCAAGAAGTACAATCATCTTTCCCTTCTGGTTGATGGATGCCTATGGGGTGATTGGACCTTGGCTATTTCTACTTGAAATACTTGCTAGCGGTGTTTCAAATAGAAATAGCCAAGCGAAAATCACGCTAGCCCCCAACAAACAATCATCAACCAACAAAGCAATACCCAAGACAGAAACACGGATTTTCCGTCATATGTCCATAGATGGCTGACTTTGACGACCAGTCGGGAGCGCCCTTGGGCAGAGAGAAACAGGGCAACCTGATTTCACCAATCTTCCCATCTGGCATGCGCCCACGCCGTATTCATGGTGACCTCTCCCTGGCAAATTCACACGGATTCCCATCCGTGTTTTTGTCGTGTGTGGAATAGTAGACAGTTGATGGTTGGCTGTTATCAGTTATCGATGACCAACTAAAAAAAGGAAAACGGAATGATATTTCATTTCGCTTTCCTCTTTTGCTTTATAACAGATAATTAGAAATCCGTACTTACGTCATTCCGATAAAGCCCACAGTCACCAGTCACCAAGATCAAATAAACTTATCAATGATCTTATCCAGCCAGGAGCTCTTGCCTTTGTATTGGGCGCAATTCTCTCCCATCTGATGGGCATAGTTCAGGAGCGCTTCTTTCTGTTCTTCTTTGAGCCGTTTCGGTACCACTACGCGGACTTCCACATAGAGATTCCCTTTACGGCTTGACTGCAAGTGAGGCATACCTTCCCCAGCAATACGGAAGCGAGTACCACTTTGGGTACCAGCAGGAATCTTGAGCTCCACCTCTTTATCCAAAGTTTTGACTTTGATAGTGCTACCAAGAGCCGCCGTCGGGAAGGAAATATCTACACTGCGATAGAGATCATCCCCATCTCGCTCGAAATCAGGATCATCTTTGACATAGATATATACGTAGAGATCCCCTTTCGGTCCCCCTCGTTTACCAGGTTCCCCTTCACCAGCGACGCGCATTCTGACACCTGTATCTGCGCCTGCTGGTACATTGACCTCGATGGTGCTCTGTTTTCTCACAGTCCCTGTACCATGACACTTGGAGCATTTATTTTTAATGATTTTGCCAGTTCCATGGCAGCGCTGGCAAGTAATGATATTAACCATCTGTCCAAAAGGACCGTTTCTGACAACTCGCTGTTGCCCTGTACCGTGACAATCTGGACAAGTTTCTACAGAAGAACCAGGTTCAGCACCGCTGCCATGACAATGGTCACAAACATCATCTTTGGTCACTGTAAATTTCTTCTTTACGCCAGTAGCTGCTTCCCTTAAAGTGATCTGCATGTCATAGCGAAGATCTGCCCCTTGTTCTGGCCCATTGCTACGCCTGCGGCTACCACCGGTGAACATATCAAAAATGTCTCCCATATCAAAGCCGCCGAAACCACCTTGACCGCCAAAGCCACCAAATCCACCTTGACCAAACCCGCCAAAGCCACCAGCTCCTGCGCCACCGCTAGCTGCCTGGGTGAAAGCATCATGACCGAGCTGATCATACTGTGCTCTTTTATCAGCGTCAGAAAGAACATGGTACGCTTCATTGACTTCCTTGAATTTTTCTTCCGCTGCCTTTGGATTATCCTTGTTAAGGTCCGGGTGATATTTACGTGCCAGTTTGCGATAGGCTCTTTTGATATCATCCTCAGAGGCGTTCTTATCAACGCCAAGGACGTCATAGTAATCCCTGCTGTTTGCCATTTTTATATTTCCTCTTTACTACTTAAAAGTGTTGTTGGTTTGTTGGTTGCTGGTTTATTTTCCATATGCATTCGTATCAAACTTGCGCTAAAAGAGAACTGGCACTGGTTTAAGGTTCAGGGTTTATATCCCCTCCTCAAACCTTAAACCAATAGAAATCAGTATCCATGCCAAATTCACCAAAGAACTTGTCACATAAACCTTATCTCCCATATAGCGCGCCATATTCTACACAAAAGGTTCTCCAGGTCCTTTTCGCTAGAACCTGAAGAACCTTTATGTGTTGCTTGCTGTTGATGTTCTGAATCTATCCAAACAACCAACAACTATCAACGAACAACAATTTTATTTCTTATCGTCGTCATTCACAACTTTATAATCTGCATCGACTACATTGTCATCGGCTTTTTTAGCGCCTGCCTGTGGACCCTGCTGAGCGCCCTGTGCACCAGCTGCCTGGGCAGCCTGCTGGGCTTGCTGTGCCTGCTGGTACAGTTTTTCAGTCAGTTCATGAAGCGGCTTGGTCAAAGCTTCTGCATCAGCTTTGATCTTATCTACATTGTCACCCTTCATGGTTTCCTTGAGCTTAGCTACTGCATCGTTGATTTCTTTGACTTTAGCTGGATCGGCTTTGTCACCCAATTCTTTAACAGTCTTTTCAGCCTGGTAAATCAGAGCTTCTGCATTGTTCTTAGCTTCGATACCTTCCTTACGTTTCTTATCTTCTGCTTCATGAGCTTTGGCATCATCCTGCATTCTCTGAATTTCTTCATCAGAAAGTCCGGTAGAAGAAGTAATATCAATCTTCTGTTCCTTACCAGTTCCCAGATCTTTAGCAGATACATGAACAATACCGTTAGCATCGATATCGAAAGTAACCTGAATCTGCGGTACTCCCCGTGGAGCCGGCGGAATATCGGACAGTTCGAAGCGACCAAGAGTCTTATTGTCAGCAGCCATTGGACGTTCACCCTGAAGGACATGAATATCTACAGAAGGCTGGTTATCAGCAGCAGTGGAGAATACCTGGGACTTAGAAGTCGGGATAGTGGTATTTCTCTTAATCATAGTAGTGAATACACCGCCCAGTGTTTCAATGCCCAAGGACAGCGGAGTGACATCCAGAAGAAGTACATCTTTAACTTCCCCTTTAAGTACACCAGCCTGAATAGCAGCACCTACAGCAACGGATTCATCTGGATTAACACCTTTAGATGGTTCTTTACCAAACTTATTCTTAATCAAAGTCTGTACAGCCGGGATACGAGAAGAACCACCAACCAAGAGAACTTTATCAATATCATTGATGGTGACACCAGCATCTTTCATAGCCAGGTCAATTGGTTCAACAGTAGCCTGTACCAGATCTTCTGTGATTCTATCAAATTCTGCACGAGTTAAAGTAGCATCAAAATGAACTGGCTGACCATTAGAATCAACAGTGATAAATGGCAGGTTGATATCAGTGGACATAACAGAAGACAGTTCAATCTTAGCTTTTTCGCCTGCTTCCTTGAGTCTCTGATTTGTCATTGGATCACGCTTCAGTTCAAAGCCATTCTGTTCTTTAAATTTAGCAGCAATCCAGTCCATAACGCGGGCATCGAAATCATCACCGCCCAAATGACCATTACCATTGGAAGCTTCGACTTCAAATACACCGTCAGCCAGATTCAGGATAGATACATCAAATGTACCGCCGCCCAAATCATATACGAGGAAACGATGTTCTTTTCCGTCTTTAATTTTATCCAAGCCATATGCCAGGGAAGATGCAGTTGGTTCATTGATGATACGAAGAACATTGAGACCAGCAATCTTGCCAGCATCTTTGGTAGCCTGACGCTGAGCATCGGTAAAGTAAGCTGGGCAGGTAATAACCGCATCGGTGACTTTTTCACCCAAATATGCTTCTGCATCTACTTTCAGTTTCTGCAGAATCATAGCGGAAATTTCCTGTGGTGTATAAGATTTATCATCAATGGTTACTTTATAATCGCTACCCATATGACGTTTAATGGAAACTACGGTACGATGTGGATTGGAAACAGCCTGGCGTTTTGCCAACTGCCCTACCAATCTTTCTCCTGTTTTGGAAAAGCCAACAACAGAAGGAGTCAGTCTAGAGCCTTCCGCATTCGGAATGACGACTGGTTCGCCGCCTTCCATGACAGCAACAACAGAGTTCGTAGTGCCCAAATCAATACCAATTACTTTAGACATTGTAAATTCTTCCTTTCTTTTAATTATCTATATAATAGTAGAAATATATTTAAATTCTTATAGAAAATACTTTGCTAGTTATTGTATTGGATTTTTCTCCCTAATAGCTAACAATAAGTAACTAACTAACTATTTTTCACAACTTGTACTTTCGCTGGTCTTAATACTTCATCTTTGTACATGTAACCCTTTTGGAAAACCATAGATACGGTTTCATCATCCATTTCATCAGATTCCACCATCATAACAGCTTCATGGAAATGCGGATCAAACGTTTTACCCTTAGCTTCCATTTCCTTGACGCCAAAACTTTCCATGATTTTAACCAGCTGTTTTTCTAAAAGTTCAAAACCTTTGACATAAGCAGCACCTGCTTCATCTTTCTGCATATGAGAAAGCGCCAGACTAAAATTATCTAAAACAGGTAAGAAACTTTTTAAGGTCTCTGCTCTATGCGTATCAGCTGCTTTCGCTTCACTTTCTCTCGTACGACGACGGAAGTTATCAAAATCTGCCTGAAGCCGAACATATTGAGATAAAGCGGTTTGAAGCTTAGCTTCTGCAGCTTCTGCCTTATTTTTAGCTTCTTCTGCTTCTTTCTTGGAATCTGCCACCTGTTTAGTCAAGAATTCCACTTGATTCTCCAATTCCTTAGGAGAAGGCTTCGGTAAATCCATTTTTTGATCTGCCTTTTTATCTTTCGGTTCTTCGACAGGAATTTCCACTTTTTTCTTACTTTCTTTCATCCAAGAGCCTCCTAATTCTTATTTTGCAATAATGTATCTAAACGATGCTGCATAAATTGCATCATGCTAATAATCCGACTATACTGCATACGAGTAGGTCCTACCACAGCCACCGAACCTATCACTTGCCCGCCAGAAGTAAACTGTGCTTTCACAATAGATAAATCTGCGAATGATTTTACCCTGTTCTCAGTACCTATATGAACAGCTATAGGCTGATCTGATGAAGAGAGAAGCATGCTTTCTAGCATATCTCTCTGCTCCAACAAATGGAGAATATCCTGCATGCGTTCCACATTCTTAAATTCCGGTTGTTCAATAAGCTGAGATGCACCACCAGAATATAATTCCTTTTGCGGAATAATCGCTTTTTGCAGTGCCTGGAATACATGCATATAAGGTGATAAATCTTTTTCTACATCTTTTTGGAAAGATAAAATCAAGTTTTCATCCAAGGTATCAATTTCCTTGCCATGCAAAAAATGATTCAATCGATCTGCCAAAAGTTGCATTTCATCAAAAGTAGATTCCCTTGGAATCTCCACCACCGCATTAGATACATCGCCCTGGTCTGTCACCACAAGTAAAATAGCCCGCTTTCCTTCTAAAGGAAGAAAACGGATATAATTGAATTTCTTTCGACCTGTGACCGAAGCAGCCACTGATAAAGTATGTGTCAGTGCCGCTACTGCCTTAGCCATGTTCTTGAAGATTTCATCCACTTTACTCACATGATCCATGAGCATATGATCAATCATATGTTTCTCATCTTCAGAAACAGGGACAGGCTGCATGAGCCAATCTACATAAAAGCGATATCCTTTGATAGAAGGAATACGACCAGCTGATGTATGGGGCTGCTCTAAATATCCTTCATCTTCCAGATCCTGCATCTCATTACGGATGGTGGCACTAGAGACCCCTAAGTCATATTTTCTAGCAATGGTCCTAGAACCTACCGGTTCTGCTGTATCGGCATAATCTTGAACCACTGCCCAAAGGACTCTTCTTTTCCTTTCATTCAGTTCGTTTGCACCGTGTCCGGTGTCATCCATTCGATTGATTTTACGTACCATATATATCACCTTGATTATTAGCACTCGCTATTTACGAGTGCTAACTTACGGTATTAGAATAGCATTCCATGCTAGGAATGTCAAGGATTATTTCTTATAATTCACAAGAGACCCTCTCAAAATTTCGGTTTTCATGGACCACTTTTCATGGACAATTATGACATCAAACATTAAATAATAGAAAATAATTATTATATATGAAAATTGAAAATAAAACCTGAATCTACATGTAATGGACTCCATGTATGGAAAATGGTTACATGCATGGATAGAAAAAAGAGGATAAATTAACTCCTATACTATTTTTACAAATAAAAAAGTGATGACCGGATATATACCAGTCATCATTTTTTATTTAAAATTCAGTTTTCCATAAACCATGAAGATTGCAATATTCATATACAGTACCATGCTCTACATCTGCAAAATCAGTAGCCGGTACATCTCCTGGATTCAGGTAATGTACTTCATAGCCTTTTTCAGTAACCAGTGCAATCCACTGAATGTAATGTTCTTCTAACATCGGATGAAGAACAGAACCGACCTGTACATGAAGTGTATCGCCTTCATGGGAAACAACAGGCACATGCTTTTCTTTGGCCCCATCAGAAGTATTGGCTTCCAGCGGTTTCAATACATCGTTTCCGCACTGAAATTCTGTAGGTGCTCCGGTCTTAACAAAAAAAGAATCACAAGATTTGCAATGGTAAAAATGAATATTCATAGGAATCCCCCTTCTCTGTTTTTCACAGACTCACATAGAGATATAATTGGTAATTAATTATATAACCATTCTGAATCGAATGATTTCTATATTGATATATTATCATATGCTTCTATATTTTTCAATATAGAAAGTAAAAAAATAGCTATGTGACATAAAAGTTAAAAATATATGCCACATAGCTATTTTTAAACGATATAAAGTCATTCTATGAACAATGCACCATTATTTTGTTATTTACCATATACATCCCATTCCAGACCCATAGTGCGATATTGTTGATCGGCACTATGCTTCTGTAATACATATATATCTTTTTGCTGCTCTTCATTTTGTCGTAATGCAGTTTCTGCTTCATAACGAATATCATTTAGTTGATCATCATATTTGGAAGCTTCTATATACATCATGCGTTCCTGCAGATCAGCAATAAGAAATTGTTGATAAACAACTATAGCCAAAAGAAGCCCTATAGCCATATACCAGCGTTTTCGTTTCTCCCACTGCACCTTTTCTTTCCAACAATTCATAACAAAGCCTATCTTTTAAGCTCATCATCTAATTTTGTATTGTCATTGATAAGAGTCAAATGGTCTTTGGTAAACTCAATCCATAGACGTGCAGCTCTGGACAGATACCGACCTTTTTTCCAAATGGCATATAGATGATGTGTCATTCTTGGCTCAGTCATAACACGGGTCACTACACGGCTATCTTCACTATTAGCCGGGCATAGACGAGACGGGAGAATAGCTACGCCTAAACCACTGGCTACGGTTTGCAGCATCAGTTCTCTCTGACTGGTTTCAAAAACGACTTTTGGCGTGAATCCAATCTTTTTACAATTTGTTAAAATGTCATCATGAAGATTGAAATCGTCACGATACAATACCAAAGGATAATCTGCCAAGAGTTTCATAGGTACTACTTTATGTTCTTCCAGCGGATATCCCTTAGGCATAACGACACACATTTCATCTTCCGATAAGAAGAAAGACTCGAAATCTTTATTAGGAATGGTACAAATAATTCCTACATCAATAATTCCTTCTTGTACAGATGTTTCAATGACTTTAGATCCATGTTCATAAAGCTTAATAGAAATCTGTGGATAATTTCTCTTAAACTCCCCAAGGAGCTTAGCAAATACATGAGCATCCGTAATCGGAGGTAAACCGATCTCAATAGTATCTTGTTTTAAATTAAATTCGTTTTCAAAGTCTTGTTTTAAATGTTCAAACACAAAGAGACAACGCTTAGCATAATTTAGAAAAATAGTCCCCGGTGCTGTAATTTCTACTGTTTTAGCATTTCTAATAAATAGCGTCACGCCCAGTTCATCTTCCAAAGATTTAATCATGCGGCTAATAGCAGACTGAGAAATATGAAGATTTCTAGCTGCTTTACTAAAACTTTTCTGCTCCGCTACTTCCATAAAGTATTTTAAATGCCTATAATCCATATTTGCGCCCCCTATATCTTGACTTTGTCAAAATATATATAAAGATAAAAAATGAACGAGTCAATTCACCTTAGTCCCTCTTCTTGTGGAAATTCTCGCTTTATTCTATAATAAGAACATGTCAACATGACATAGCTGATCAGTATAGTGAAAAGATGAATTTCATAGAACCACCTATGCATATTTATCATAGATTCATTGTACATAATTTTCAGCAATTCTGCAAGAGAAAAGCAGATAAAAGGGAGATTTTCAAAGAAAATCATAGAATATTTCCTCTCATTTTAAGGGCTTTATGTATGCTTAAATAGCAACTTGGCCAAACTGCTGGCCCTAATGGGTAAGTATATAAGAGTATATTTATTTTCTTTTTCTATGAACACTTCTTTTATTATCTTTCTTCTCTTGCCTATTCTTACGACAAAAAGGAGTGTTAATCTGTGAGAAAAGTAAAAACAATGGATGGCAATACAGCCGCTGCGTATATTTCTTACGCATTCACAGAAGTAGCTGCCATTTATCCAATCACCCCTTCTTCTCCTATGGCAGAAGAAGTAGATGAATGGTCCGCTCATGGCAAGAAAAACATTTTCGGCGATCCCGTACACGTCGTTGAAATGCAGGCAGAAGGCGGTGCCGCTGGTGCTTTCCACGGCTCTTTACAGAGCGGTGCATTAACCACTACATATACTGCATCCCAGGGGATGCTTCTCATGGTTCCAAACATGTATAAAGTAGCTGGTGAACTTCTTCCAGGCGTATTCCACATCGCTGCCAGAGCATTAGCTAACCATGCACTTTCTATTTTTGGCGACCATCAAGATGTCATGAGTGCTAGAGCTACCGGTTGTGCTATGCTGGCAGAAGCAAATGCCCAAGAAATCATGGACCTGGCAGGTATTGCTCATCTAGCTGCTATTAAAGGTCGCGTTCCTTTCATCAATTTCTTTGATGGTTTCCGTACCAGCCATGAAATCCAGAAAGTAGAAGTCCTTGATTACGATGAACTTGCTCCTCTCATTGACCAGAAAGCTTTGGCTGAATTTAGAAAGAGAGCTTTAAATCCAGATCACCCTGTCATTCGTGGCACTGCTGAAAATCCAGATGTATATTTCCAGCACTGCGAAGCAGCTAACCCATTCTATAATGCTCTTCCAGAAATCGTTCAGGATTACATGGATAAGATTTCTAAAATTACAGGAAGAAGCTACCATCTCTTTGATTACTATGGTGCCAAAGATGCTGATCGCATTGTCATTGCTATCGGTTCTGTCACAGATATTTGCAAAGATGTCACAGATGCACTCAATGCTCATGGAGAAAAAGTCGGTGTTCTTAATGTTCACCTCTATCGTCCATTCTCTGTCAAACATTTTCTTAGCCAGATTCCTGACACAGTTAAGAAGATTGCTGTCCTTGATCGCACCCGTGAACCAGGTGCTATCGGTGAACCGTTGTACCTGGATGTGGTTTCTTCTATCGCTTCCTCCGGCCGTTCTATTAAAGTATGCGGCGGTCGCTATGGCTTAGGTTCTAAAGATGTCACTCCAGAAGATATCATGGCTGTCTATGAACATCTGAAAGAAGAAAATCCGCGCCACAACTTCACTTTGTCTATCAATGATGATGTGACAAATCTGTCCCTCGCTCCGATTCCTGTGCCGGAAATGCCAAGCAAATTGGTATCCTGCAAATTCTGGGGATTTGGTTCTGATGGTACAGTAGGTGCTAATAAGAGCGCTATCAAAATTATCGGTGACCACACAGATTTGTATGCTCAGGGCTATTTCGCTTACGATTCCAAAAAATCTGGCGGCGTAACCATTTCCCATCTGCGCTTTGGTCCAGATCCTATCAGAAAACCATATCTGATTCGCCAGGCTGACTATATCGCTTGCCATCGTCCGTCTTACATCTATAAATATGACCTTCTACGTGGCTTTAAACCAGGCGGTATCTTCCTGCTGAATTCTCCATGGAGAAAAGAAGATCTAGATAAAGTCCTACCAGCTGCTATGAAGAGGAAACTGGCTGCCCTTAAGGCTAAATTCTATATCATTGATGCGTTTGAAATCGCTAAGAAAATCGGTCTTGGTGGTCGTATCAACATGATCATGCAGTCTGCTTTCTTCCATTTGACTCACATCATTCCTGATGCTGATGCGGTGAAATACCTGAAAGATGCCAATGAAGCTTCTTATGGCAGAAAAGGCCAGAATGTAGTAGATATGAATAATGCTGCTGTCGATGCTGGCATGACTGGTATGGAAGAAGTAGAAGTTCCAGCAGAATGGCTTACCGCTACCACTGGTGGTTCTATCGCTAGAGTCGCTCGCCCAGACTTTGTAAAGAATGTATGCGATGTGATGAACCGTCAGGAAGGGGACGATCTCCCAGTTTCTACTTTTAAGGGTATCGAAGATGGTACTTTCCCATCCGGCACATCTAAATATGAACGTCCATCTGCTGCTATCATGATCCCAGAATGGATTCCAGAAAACTGTATCGAATGTAACCAGTGCGGTGTGGTATGTCCTCATGCTACCATTCGCCCATTCCTGGTTTCTGAAGATGAAGCAGCCAATGCACCGGAAGGCTTCATTGTAAAGGACTTCAGAGGTCCTGTAAAAGGTCTGAAATTCCGCATCGTTGTAGATCCAGAAGATTGCTATGGCTGCGGTATCTGCGCTAACACCTGCCCAGCACCAAAGAAAGCTCTGGTTATGAAGCCAGCAGAAACTCAGCTTCCAAAGCAGAATCTTTGGGACTATGCTAAGAGCCTTCCAGCTCGGCCAAATCCACTGGGCAAGAAGAATCTGAGAAGTGCTATGTTTGAACCGACCTATTTCGAATTCTCCGGTGCCTGCGCAGGCTGCGGTGAAACTCCATACATCAATATGGTAACCCGCCTCTTCGGCGATCGAATGATGATTGCCAATGCTACAGGTTGTTCTTCCATTTATGGTGCCAGTGCTCCATCCATGCCATACACCAAGAACAGCAAAGGCCAGGGACCTGCTTGGGCCAACTCCCTCTTTGAAGATAATGCAGAATATGGCCTCGGCATGCATTTAGGCGAAGCCAAACTGAGAAGCCGTCTCACAGAAAAGCTAGAAGCTCTCCTCCCTGCTGCAGAAGGGGATGTCAAGACAGCTATGGAAGAATGGCTGGCAAAGAAGGATGTAGGCGAAGGTACTAGAGATAGAGCTGATGCACTAGATGCAGCTCTTACAAAAGCCGTAGAAACTCATCCAGAATACAAAGACCTCTTAGATCTCAAAGACCACTTCGTCAAGAAATCTCAGTGGATCTTCGGTGGCGACGGTTGGGCCTACGATATCGACTTCGGCGGTTTGGACCAGGTTCTTGCATCTGGCGAAGATGTGAATGTTCTGGTATTGGATACCGAAGTATATTCCAACACTGGCGGACAGTCCTCTAAGTCTACTCCAGCAGCAGCTATCGCTAAATTTGCCGCTTCTGGTAAAAAGACAAAGAAGAAAGACCTTGGCATGATCGCTGTTTCCTATGGTTATATTTATGTCGCTCAGATTGCTCTCGGTGCTGACATGAACCAGGCATTCAAAGCCATCAGTGAAGCAGAAGCATATCCGGGACCATCCCTTGTCATCGCTTATGCACCATGCATCAACCATGGCCTCAAAGCCGGCATGGGCAAATCTTCTGAAGAAGAAAAACGTGCTGTAGAATGCGGTTACTGGTGCAACTGGCGCTACAACCCACAGCTTCTGGAACAGGGTAAGAATCCATTCCATTTGGATAGCCGCGAACCAAAGGGTAACTTCCGTGATTACCTCATGGGTGAAGTCCGCTTCGCATCTTTGGCTAAACTCTTCCCAGATAAAGCAGAAGAACTGTTTGAAAAGACAGAAAGAGATGCTAAGCAGCGCCGTGAAAATTACGTCCGCATCCAAAAATCCTATGACCTGGAATTGGCTGAAAAAGCAGAAAAGAAATAATCTTTCTTTCCTATTGTCATAGATATATAAAAATGCTCCTCCACAGAAATTCTATGGAGGAGCATTTTTTTTATGACGATGTAAATGGTGATTCACTGTGATCTTACTTTAAAATCCACCTTATCTCAGGGGCGTTTATTTCTTAACAAGTTTCACTGCCTTTGGCGTTTTCAGTGCTTCAAAAGCATTCCATGGATGGTCATACTTTTCTAAACACTCCTTAACAGATGAATAAGCAGCTTGACCTAAAAAAGAACCCAATTCAGAAAAAGGCCCTGCATCGGTCAATGGATTTCCCTTACTCTCTGTCACCAGTGTAATACCATCGGTGCCAGTCCCTGTCGCAGGAAGACCATTATTGATATCAGCAATGCCAAGGTCCTGCAACGCTGCTGTTTTTCCTTCCGTCAAAGTAATCAAAGCTCGTGCCATAATGCCCGGAGGAAGAGTACCACCAATCAAAACCATCATATTGATCGTTCCTAAAGGGAAAAATTGTCCCTCTTGTTCCCTATACAAAGGGGAAGAAGAGGCTCTGCACGCTGTTTTTTCTACTCCCCCCGTAGTAATGGCTTCTACCACCAGGTCACCACTTTGAAATACTTGATGGGAAAATAAAGAAACCTTAGCCGCTGTCAAAAGGACTGAACAAGCCAGTGGATCAGCACCTTCTTTTTGTGCGCATTGCTTGAGATAGCCTTGGACCGAACCGGTGGGAAACTCTTTTTCTGTAGCCCAGAAATGGGTCAATTTTTGATTGAGCACCTGCCGTACATGTCTGAAACCCCCTCCATAAATAGCAGTAGATATAGAGGGGTGAAGAGTATCAAAAGAAATTTGCAGACAGTCCGGTGATACGTGTAACATAGCCCCTGGCATGGCAAGAGGAATTATTTGTTTTTCCATGGAAACTCCTAACTGGTTTTGCCTATTTATTTTTAAGAAGGAAAAGACTACACAAGGATAACCATTCTTGTACAGGCGTCCCTATGTATTTGTATGATTAAGATTTTATTATTATAACACGGTATATGGGATATCACATAGAATCTATATAATTCCCTATTGGACAAAAACTCTTGATTTTGCTATCATTAAAGCAAATTATATTGGTATACTATGTTGATAAGGAGTTGGTAAGGCTATGCCCTATGACGAGCGGACACTGGAAGAATTAAGTGAATCAGAAGAAATTACCCCTATGGGAATCCAATTGGAAGTGAATGCAGAAATTTTTAATACCATTCACAACCTGCTTTGTACTCTCAAAAATGAAAAAGATATATCTCCCATAGATGAGACACGTCTCTACAATCTATGGCGTATGACTATTCACGAAATGTCTCTGATCGAACTCCGCAAGGGTCACGGTCTTGCCATGTCCACCCAGGTGTCCATGCTCCGTGAAGCCTACAACATTGAAAGCAAGTATATGGCGGATCAGATTTTCCGTCCCATAAATAATATTCGTCTCACAAAAAAACTGGTAGAAAAAGAAAGTCATTTTGAACCAGAAGAAATGAAAGCCCTATTTGAGAAAACCGTGTGGCCTTCTATCGCCTATGGCAAAGAAGGCCATCAAAAGCACCCCATGGCTTTCATTATTGCTGGCCAACCTGGCTCAGGAAAAACGCGGATGTCTTCTATGATTATTGAAGAATATGATGGGAATATCATCCAATCTATGAGTGATAATTTCCGTGGTTTTCATCCTCGTTACAAAGATTTAATGAAAAAATATGGGCAATACTGTGCTTATTTCTCTATTGCTCAAGGACAGTATCTATCTGATCTGGCTATGCGAAAAGCGGCTGAAGGTGGATACCATATCCTGCAGGAAGGTTCCTTAGAAAATGTATCCCACACATTGGAATATATTCGCTTCTTGAAGGAAAAGGGATACGAAATCTGTGTCCTTCTCCGCGCTTGTCCTAAAAAAGAAAGCTGGAAAGCCATTCATCAGATTTTCCTGCAGCAACGATTAAAAGCTCCTGGACTATCGCGGCTAATTACCAAAGAGCACCACGACAAGGCCTGCTTATCTTTTCTAACTGCCACCAACGACCTCATTGCCCAAAATCTAATGGATCGCTTGATCATTAAAAGTCCTAAGGGACTTCTGTATGATAGCGATGATATGCCCACTGAACGAGTGAGTGAACTCTTGGCCAAGCGTATGGTGAAATAAAGATACGATTTCATTCTCTATGTAGAAAATCTCCTATCTGCATAGAGAATTTTTATTACCCACAGCTAGCTATAAGCCATTGGGCTCTTCCTATCAATTTCTAATTTCCCATTTTAATAAATATATAATCACTATGACTCCAAAAGAACTTTTTATGCAAACCGCTGGCAGATTTCATTTAGATGCCTGTGGCGTCACCTCTTCCCATTTCAGAAAAGAACTAGAAGAACAATTACGAAAAGCGGGACCCGTTCCTTTTGCTCCAAACCAGATTTCTGAAAGACTGGATGCTCACCATCTTCTTCCAGGAAGTCAATCTTTTTTTGTCATCCTATTTCCCTATAAACCCAAACAAGAAGAAAAGGGAAATATTGCTCTCTATGCCAGGCCTTTGGATTATCACAAAATCATTCATCAATATTTAGAAAAAATCATAGATGTAATGAAAGAAGCCTACCCCCAGGAATCTTTCCTACCTTTAGTGGATACATCTCCCATGGTGGATCGCTGGCTAGCCTATGAAGCCGGCTTGGGATTCTTTGGTAAAAACCATTGTCTCATTCATCCAACCTATGGTTCCTATGTGACCATCGGTTCTATCCTCACCACACTATCTTTATCACCCGATACCCCTTTGTCTTTATCCTGCGGCTCTTGTTCTTCTTGCATGCACAGTTGCCCCGGACAGGTCATCAAAGAAACACAATTTTCTCCTTGGCAATGCAAGTCCTATATTACCCAAAAAAAGGAAGACCTTACAGAGAAAGAAAAAGAAATCCTTCGCCGTACCCCTTATATTTTCGGTTGTGATAATTGCCAAACATGCTGCCCATATAATCAAAAGGCGCCTGTTTCTCCCATTCCTGAAATTCATAGCCATCGAATAGTAGAAATCACAGATACCATGCTTTCTTCCTATTCCAATCGAAGCTTCGATAAAGCTTTTCGTTCCTATGCCTTTGCTTGGCGAGGCAAAAAAATACTACTCCGAAATTGGAACCTTCTTCATTCTTCTCATAAAGAATAATACATAGGAAAGCAAAGTTATCTGTCTCTCATATTTTTTATTGAAAAAGTGTAACAAAATGCAGAAGTATTTTGTTACACTTTTATTTTTATTTGACCCTCTTTCTGTATCATGCTATAGTGTAAAGGTATGTATCCCAAAGCAGTCATTAAATAGAAATTTAACTATTGTTTATCCATACTATCAACTATATATGATAGTATAAAAATATATAAATAGATACGGTATAGCACATGGGTACATCACATATACTTCATGAAGCACAAGTACAATAAAGGAATTGATCAATGGACTTACTGATTTCATTTCTCACAGACTGGGGCTATGTAGCTCTCTTTATCTGTATGGTCTTAGAAAATATGAATATTCCTATTCCTAGTGAAATTATCCTCGGTTTTGCTGGATTCTTAGTCTCCCAAGGGGTATTTTCTTTTTGGCCTGCCGTCATAGTAGCCACCATCGCTGGATTGATCGGCTCTCTTGGTTCCTATTGGATCGGTCATCGCGGCGGCCGGGATCTCATCCTTCGTCATACAGCCAAAGGGGGCATGACAGCCAAAAAGATGATTGCTGCCAAAGATTGGTTTGACAGCTACGGTGCAGTGGCTATATTTACTGGCCGTCTTCTTCCTGGTGTACGTACTTTTATTTCCCTTCCCGCCGGAATTGCACAATTTCCGTTACCTGAATTTACCCTTTTGACCATTGCAGGAACTGTTCCTTGGACAATTTTCCTGATTTATATGGGAGATATGCTGGGTGAAAATTGGCAAAAATTATTAGATTATAAACTGGAGATCGCCATCGTCTGCGTCGTTCTCTGTGCTGTTATTGTGGGTGTATTCCACGTGTATCACAAACGTAAAAATAAGAAAAATGAAAATAAATAAACACACAATTCTTCTCTTCCTCTTTTGCTTATGTCTCTATGGCATCTTTGGTGATCTCATCCCACTACTTGATCCCGACGAACCAGTATATGGCGAAACAGCAAAAGAAATGATTGCCACGGGAGACTGGTTCTCCCCTCGCATTTATGGGGAATTTTGGTACGATAAGCCTCCTCTGTTTTATTGGCTGGAGGCTATTTCTTTCTCCATTTTTGGTGTCTCCACCTGGTCAGCCCGTCTTCCTTCTGCTGTCATCGGCGCACTGACCCCTATCTACCTATACCTTTCCACCGCCAAACTGTTAGGAGAAAAGAAAGCCCTCCGCGGTGCTTTTATCTGCGCTACCTCTTTGGAAATCATAGTGCTTGCCAGAAGTGCTGTCACAGATACGCTACTCACTTTAACCATAACAGTGGCTCTGATTTCCTTTTTAAAAAAAGAATACCTCCCTGCCTATGTATCTTGCGGCCTTGCCCTTTTAGCTAAAGGACCTATCGGTTTTGGATTCCCTGCTTTGATTGTAGGAATCTGGATGATCCTTTCTCACCAATTTGATTGGAAACACATCATGGGACTCAAATGGACATGGGGCATTCCCCTGGCCTGCCTGGTAGGTCTTCCATGGTTTATCGGAATGGGCTTCATTCATGGAGATGCTTT
>DJPC01000029.1:8852-17496 GCA_002439665.1 Dialister sp. UBA6422 | reverse complement strand
GGCATACTCCGCCGCTTCCTTTCTTGGCGAAAAAATCCAACCTACCTATTTTTCATGGTCTGGGCTCTTTTCATCTTTGTATTCTTTTCCCTTTCCTCTACGCAACTCTTTTCCTATATTCTTCCCATGTTTCCTCCCCTATCTATGCTAGGTGGTATATATCTCACAGAACTGGAAGAAGAAGGGCATGTATCCTATAGTTTGTTAGGATTCCATGTATTGTTTGCTATCATCACCGCTATAGCCATCGCACTGGCGCCTCTTCATCCAGCAGGCGGAAATCTAGTGAAATATGGCATCTCTGCTATTATGATCGGTGCTTCCCTTCTAGCTGCTTGGCAAATCAAAAAAGGGCGTATCCACGGATTCCTATTTACCCAAGCGACTTTGATCATGCTATTTGTCTTATCCGTATGGGGACTTTTTGCCTCCTCGGTGACATCTCTTTTCACATCCCGTGATATAGCACTAGAATTACAAAATCAGAAAGCATCCATGGAGGCTCCTCTCTATATAGATACCTTTTATCGCCCTTCCATTGCTTTCTATACAGATATCTACGGAGAAGCTCTTCCTGAATATGATGTCCGCAAAAAAGCGGTGGACCAAAAAAATAAAGAAGCAGGGGTCCTTCTTCCAGGCAAAACAGAAGAGCAATCACTCTCTTCCAAGGCTTATATCTTAGTACAAAAAAAGATCTATAAAAATTGGCCTGACTCTCTCAAAGAAACTTGTCAGATCATTTGGGAAAAAGATACCGCCTATTTTATAGTGAAAAAGGAAAAGCAAAAATAAGTATAACGCTAGCATTTGATCACTTCGTATAAACATTCTTGTATATCAATCTGTTTGAACCAAAGGTATAGATAAACAATTGACAAAGTAGTCACTCTGAGCTAAGGAGGTTCTTTCATTGAGTACCAAAAGGCAAAAAAAAGCCAAAAAGATGAAACAAGAAGAAGAGGCTTCTTCTCGTCTCACATTAGAATCGCTGATAGGATTCTTCATTATTTCTTTCTTATTTTTCCTATGGGGCAGCTGGCTTCTTCCTGTCACTGACCCAGTAGAATCCAATTATGCTTTAACCGCCAAAGAAATGGTAACATCTGGCAACTGGATGTCACCACAAATCTATGGCATCTTTTGGTATGATAAACCCATCATGGTCTACTGGCTCCTTTCTATCAGTTATAGCCTCTTGGGATTCACTGATCTGGCCTCTCGCCTTCCTGCTGCCTTCTGCGGTGCTTTATCTATTACCTGCCTTATCTGGTATATCCGCCGCATTTTAAAAGACAATGTGATTGCTGTATGGTCTGGTACCATGCTAGCAGTCTCTTTGGAATTTTGGACCATTTCCCATGCCATTATTACAGACAGCATGCTCATGCTTTTTACCATACCTACTATGCTCTCTGCTTATATAGGCATCACTGAACATAACAAAAAGCACTTAGTCATTGCCTATGGAGCAGCTGGTCTCGCTTGCCTTTCCAAAGGTCCCGTGGGGCTTGTCCTCCCTGGTATTCTTTTAGTCCTATGGTGCCTTTCTATGAAATCCCCTAAAACCATTCTTAGGCTCTTTCCCTGGCAAGGTATCTTGGTCTTTTTAGCTGTCACACTTCCATGGTATGGCGGCATGTATCTCATCCATGGCACCGATTTTGTCAATGAATTTTTAGGTCTTCACAATGTCCTTCGTGCTACCTCATCGGAGCATCCAGAAGATAACCACCTATATTATTACCTAGTACTCCTTCCTGCTGCTCTCCTCCCTTGGTCTTTTCTTTCTTTCTACGAAATGAAAATGCAATGGAAAGAAAACTCTCCTCTCTACCGTTTCCTCATGGTTTGGTGCTGGGGTACCATCTTGTTTTACACTGTAATGGCTACCAAATACGTCACCTATACCTATATTGCCATCGTACCAGCTATGATTCTGGCTGCTTTCAGTGCTCCTAAAATCCGTATGGGAGAAAAAGTACCTGCTATCTTAGGCGGTATAGGTCTCTTCCTTCTTTTAGGGGCAGCTACTGGTGCAACCTTCTATGTAAAAGAAGGAAATTGGTGGATTTTCTACATCGTTTTAGTCTATGCCCTTTTTGCCTACCTCATCCGTTTCAAAGCCAATCAATATAAACGGCTCACCATCATCACCGCTGTCACGGCTTCTACCTTCCTTTGTCTCATCATGGAAGGACTTCCCAACTACCTCCCTACCCGTTCTACACTAGAACTAGATGAAGCACTTCACCAAGCGCCAGGAGAACACTATTTCTTCCAATCCTATCCAGCCAGCTTTACCTATTATACCGGTGAAACAGCCACTCGCCTTCTCCCCACATTACCAGACAAAGGTGAACATCGAAATCCTCTATGGAACGAAAAATACGCCATGCCCACTGTCACAGACCAGGAATTTATGGCTTCCCACGAAAATCCCACAGAACCGGTTTTCCTCTATGTAGCCAAAAATAAACAGAAATACTTTGACCAGTGGACTTTGAAACATCGCTTCGTAGTGGCTAAAAAATTGGTCGCTGGCACCATTTACGTCATGGTCAATGGAGATAGAACCATCCATGAAAGTGCGACCTAGTGACAAAGGTCTGACTGGCTATGTGCATTTCACACTGTCTGACATCTGATTCATCACAATAAACTCCGAGGTATTCTCATGCTTCAATCTTTGATTTTAAAAATTTTCCCTTCTATGGATCGATTTTGGGAAGTCTTTCGCTTTCTATTGGTAGGCGGCAGCTGTTTCCTTCTGGAATACTTCCTGCTCTATACACTCACCGAATACGGCGGCTTAGATCCACTCCTATCCGCCCCCATCGCTTTTACCATTTCCCTTATAGTGAATTACATCCTTTGCGTCTACGTGGTATTTCATGTAAAACACCAAGGAAAGAGGCAAATGATTCTTTTCATCGTCACCTCTATTATGGGCCTTGCCCTCAACCAGCTGGTCATGTGGTTCTGCATCGATATCCTCTCTATATGGTATATGTTCTCCAAGGTCGTAGCCTCTGGGATTGTCATGATTTGGAATTATTTTACTAAACGATATATATTGAATCACTAGTTTTGGTGACTAGTGACTCGTGACGGGGAATGAGTAGCTAGGTACTAGTAACTAGGCCCTAGAAATTAGGAAAATATTATCAACAGTTATGACGATTGCCAGTTATCGGACAAAACAAAAGCACGCTCTTGCAAGAGTTCGTCTTGCGAAAGCGTGCTTTTTCATTGCCCATCAATCTTTGCAGTCACAATGTTCATATAAGAAACATTCTGGTTCATGTCCAGAGATAATGCCTACGGCCTGCAAATAGGCGTAGATGATTGTGGTTCCTACGTATTTCATGCCTTGTTTCTTCAAGTCTTTGGAAATAGCATCCGATAGGGGCGAAGAGGTTTTACCGTTTTCGTATACGACAGTATCCTTCGTAAAATGCCACAGATAGGAGGAAAAACTTTTCCATTCCTTCTGTATCTGCAGAAAAATCTTTGCATTACCTATGGCCGCTTTGATTTTATTTCCATTTCGAATAATCCCCGCATCCTGTTTGAGCCGAGATATATCTTCTTCTCCATATTGACTGATTTTCACCGGGTCAAAATCAGCAAAGGCTTTTCGGAAGTTGTCTCGCCGGTTCAGAATGGTTTCCCAGGAAAGCCCAGCTTGAAAGGATTCCAAAAGAAGCATTTCAAATAATTTCCTGTCATCATGGACTGGCCTCCCCCACTCGGTATCATGATAGGCCATATACAGCGGATTCTTCGGATTCGCCCAGTGACAACGTTGTTTATGATCATTCCAAAGCATATAAACTCCTTTGGCACAAAAAGTCAAGGTATCTCAGAACAAGTGACAGTGAAAAGCATAAACGGGTCACCAGTCACGAGTTGCCAATTGCTTCATTGCCTCTTTTATCTGCCCGCGAAAAATGTTAGCTCCTCCATTGGCGGGATGGCGCAATCCTGTGACGGAAAATCCGTCTTGCGTCAACGTGGTCTCACTTTTCTTTCCTATAGCAAAAATGGGCACGCACCCAGTCATAGAAAGAAGCGCTTTTGTATACGTTAGTCCCACGGCCAGTTCCTCTTCGGTGGGAGTGCGATTGGAAAGAAGATTTCCTTTTTTATAAGGATGAAAGGGAAATATATTCCACAGAAGAAATTCGTCAGGAGAAAGACCTGCTTCCAAGCAGGCTTTCCATACCACAGAATCGGTGGGTTCATTGAATCCTTTTTCTTTTTGGGTAGGTTTTATAATATAAGGACTATCCTTTCGGCTGGTACGCTCTCCCTGATATCCCAGGATCATTTCACTATCTACTACTGGATGGTTATTTAGAATCATGCGTTCGCAGGTCATGGCAATACCAGAAAAATGGCCACCTTGGTAACCACAGGCTTCTGCAATAAGCAGTATCTTGGCTTTTCCAATCCGACGAGAAAGGTAGTCTTTCAGCTGTTTTCTTCGTATCCCTACTGCCCCTTCTATTTCATAATCAGGATTGGTATCTTTCCATGGATTGAACGTGAATTCTCCCTGGCAATCGGCTAGTTGTTCCATAAAATTTTGAATTGTCATATATGGTCTCCTACTAAATCAAGGTACTGTCTTCCCCTGACTATTCTCATATCATCTCGCCTAGACTCCATACTTTTTCCCAAAGAATCTTTATCTTTTCAGTAACATGGCAATCATATTCATCTGGATTTCCAAATTTTTCCGATTGTTCTTGACTTCTGTATCTAGAACAAGACCGATACCTAAAGAAATGGCAGCGGTCATCATGAAGAAACCGGATGTCATAAGAGTTGGCAGTTTCGGTACCAGCCCTGTATATAAATATTCATGTAAAACAGGTAAAAAAAGTCCTAAAGAAATCATAGCCAAGAACAAAGCTGTCCAGGAGAAGAAATGCATAGGACGGTAGTCTTTATAGAGCATAAAAATGGTTTTCAGTACTTTCGCACCATCCCGGAAGGTATGAAGTTTACTGCTGCTTCCCTTGGGTCTATCCCGGTAGGTAACTGGCACATTGGCAAGAAGCAAGTTTTTGTCCAAAGCATGAATGGTCATTTCTGTTTCGATTTCAAATCCCTTGGAAAGGATAGGAAAGGTTTTTACAAACATAGGAGAAAAAGCCCGATAGCCAGTCATGACATCTTTGATTTCATAGGAATTTTCTCCCCAGAACATATTGATGAACCGCCGGACCAGTATATTTCCTGAATTATGAAAAGGCCTTTTATTTTCTTCAAAATAGGTGGATGATAAGCGGTCACCGATGACCATATCTGCCTTTCCATCTAGAACCATATCCACCATCTTTCTAGCAAATTCTGCTGGATAGGTATCATCTCCATCTACCATGACATAGCAATCGGCATTGATATCTCGAAACATAGAACGTATCACATTGCCTTTGCCCTGTCGATACTCTCGCTTGACAATAGCTCCTGCATTCCTTGCTATATCCCCCGTACCATCGGTGGAATTATTATCATATACATAAATGGTGGCTTCTGGAAGGACTCTTTTAAAATCCTTGACCACTTTATCTATAGTCAATGCTTCATTCCAGCATGGAATGAGAACGGCAATCTGATTCATTTTTCTCACCTCAATATTATCAGATGTCATTTATTGTACACCATATGGAGTGCCTATAAAAATGAAAAAATTGTAAAAGAAGATGCCCTGACTAAGACATCTTCTTTTACATGTGATCTATATCCTTTTTTATTCTGTAAGAAAATATAATCTTTTGCTGCTTTCGCAAAAGCCATTCTTCTCTTACACCTCTACTTACTATAAGATGCTAAAAATTGACATTTCTAGCTAGGGGATTGCGATCTCCATAAATATGCTGAGAATAGTCTACCAAGACTTCCGATACCAAGCGATTGAAATCTTTTTTGTTCATCTGATTTCCTATCACAGCAACCCCATAATTTCCTACAGACCAGCGGGCTACGAAATCATGTTTGGAAATCTTAGCCATATCGACTTTCGTGTCACCGATCTTCTTTTCTTTCCATTTTCCTGTATAAACACCACTCACATCGGAATGATCGGGAGTAGAAAATTTTTCGCTGCGAATGGTAATCATGCCACCATCTTCTAGTTTATACTGTACTTCAGCCAAATTCCCACTGATGGACGAAATATGACTGATCTGGTATTTTCCTCCCAGGAATGTACCATTGGGCATAAACAAAGGACGGAATCCTACTCCTTTTTCTAAATCTGCCATCGATTCATAGGTAGAAATAGGATTGGCTACCGTTACTTCTGCTTCTTTGGCATCACTACCAAAAACAGGAAATAACAAAGCACCTCCTACACAAAAAGCAACTGCCATAGATTTCCAATAGGTATTCATATCAATCACCTTTCTTTATCATAAATGATTATGTTTTGATTGGATGGTCCCATTATATTCTATTTTTGACCACCAGTCAATATTTTGAAATTAAAAATTTTTATAAGACAGAAAAAGAGCGTCTGCTTCTCAAATCAACCATGGAATGGATATATTTCTAAGAATGACACTCTATATCCATGGTATAATATATATGTCAGATATCTCTCTTCTAAGAGGTAGAAAGGAGTTTGCTATGGATATTAAAAAGATTTTAGTTCCAGTAGATGGCTCTACGCCATCAGAGCATGCCCTTACAGAGGCTATTTCCATGGCTCAAGTGCACCATGCGGAAATCATAATGGTCACTGTCATGGATGTAGAACAAGCCGCTAGTGAAATGATGAGCTTCTCCCCGCAGACCATGAATTATGCTTCTCTTCAAAAAGAGGCTGATACAGAAGCTCTTATTTATGCCAAATCCATTCCTAAAGAGATCCCTCACACCATCAAAGCATTAGTAGGTGTACCAGGACCGGCCATTGTGGCTATGGTCAAGGAAGATAAACCAGATATGATCGTCATGGGAAATAGTGGCAAGGGGGCTTTATCTTCTTTGATCCTTGGCAGTGTAAGCCAATACTTAATACGCCATGTCAAATGTCCTGTATTGATAGTCAAGTAAGAAACAGCAGTTAAGCGATATCATCCACTTGGAATCAGATGTACTCTGCTTCCTTTTATAGAAAGGAGATTTATGATGGAAATCAAAAAAATTCTTGTTCCTGTAGATGGCTCAGAAGCATCTAGAAATGCATTGGACTATGGTGTAGAAATGGCCAAAGCTCATAAGGCAGAATTGCTGCTGGTATCTGTGGCTGATGTGACAGAAGCAGCCTATCCTATCATGGGCGTGACACTAGATAGAGAAGGGTTCTATAATGTGAAGAAAAAAGCAGAGTCCATGGTAGAAGAATTAAAGAAAACCATTCCCTCCGATGTACAAGTCGTCACAGAAGTAGAAAATGGCATTCCTGGCAATGTGATTTCCTCTATCGTTGAAGCGGAAAAAGTAGATCTAGTGGTGATGGGAAATAGCGGCAAAGGAGCTGTATCTTCTTTCATCATGGGTAGTGTCAGCCAATATGTGATTCACCATGTGAAATGTCCAGTACTTGTGGTGAAATAATGTTTGTCTCGTTTGAAAAAAGGGATGATGCTACTGACTTCCCCTTCTAACACAACATTTCATAGGGACTTTGAATAGATAAGAAAAGGGTATAAAAGGTTATGTATCTTATAATCTTTTATACCCTTTTCTTTTTTTAGAAGGCCACGATAAAAAGAAATGTTAGAAAGCCAGTGTCAGGTAGAATCATACCCTTTTCTAAATTTCACGGCACTTCCCCATCAGATATGTAGATGCCTTTCTAATACTTTCAATAAAAGACTTTCATCAAACACAAGCCTGTCGCCGGAGCAGTAAACCCCGCTTTTGAGCGATCTTTGGCATCTAGGAGAGAAGGCATGCTACCGGCTTCCCTTTTCCCTTCTCCCACTTCTACCAAAGTCCCCACCAGGATACGGATCATATTTTGCAAGAAGCCGTCTCCCACAAAATCGATCAGCAATTCCCCCTCACTCCTATGGATAGAAATTTCCTCTATGGTTCGGATGGCTGATTTCTTCATATGCTTATTGCCACAAAAAGAAGTAAAATCATGGGTACCTTCCAGAAAATGAGCAGCCTTTTCCATAGACTGAGTATCCAGCCGCTCACCTAACTGCCATACATAGCGCCGTTCAAATACGTTTTTGTCACTTCCTATGCGGATGCGGTAGCGATAAAATTTTCCTTTGGCAGAAAAGCGGCTATGAAATCTCTCCCCTGCTTCTTTCATATAGGAAATACCAATATCATCAGGAAGCAGACGGTTCATTTCATCCTGTAATTTTTCTATTGGCAATTTCACAGATAAATGCACATTGGCACATTGTCCCCTGGCATGCACGCCAGCATCAGTTCTTCCTGCGCCAATGACCTGCACGCTCTCCCCAGTCAAGGTTTCTAGTGCGTTTTCGATTTTTCCTTGAATGGTTTCTTTCGTTCGATTCTGTCTTTGCCATCCTTCATACCGACTTCCATCATAAGAGACAATGAATGAATAATTTGGCATAATTAGCTCCTATTTTTTAACAATGATTGGCCTTTACACACCTAAAGAGTATGCCCCTTGGAGAGTAATGCTATTAAGTTAAGG
>DJPC01000029.1:320-8776 GCA_002439665.1 Dialister sp. UBA6422 | reverse complement strand
AGGTCGCTCAGGTTTCTCGAATGTGCCGGTAGACGCTAGCATTATTATCTCATTCGAGGAACCTGAGAAACCTTGCTCTAAAAGAACTCATTGCATGTTTCGCCTAACTTAATGACATTGCCCTTTTGCGGGGTGCAAAGACTCTTACAATACATCCAAATTTATCTTTCCCTTATTTTACCATATTTCTAAATATGCTATAATAAAGTAGATTTTGACCAACCGTTCAAAAATCATCATATTCTCATATCAGTATGAAAGAGAGTGATTCTTATGAAAAAAATGTGCATCGCCTTGGGATTAGCCGCTGCTATTGCAGCAGGTTCTATGTCTGTTTCTGCAGAAAGTCTTTGGAAATACAATGACACCATCACCATTGATATGCAGGAAACCAGCATCAAAAAGACCACCAATGGTCATGAAATTCTGAATTTCGTCGCTGTAGAAGCTATCGATGGTGGCACTTGCACCTATACCTACGCTTATGATCGCACAGCTGGCACCATCCAGGTGGTAGAAATGGAAAAAGAAACAAAGAGACTCCATTACAAGAGTAACTTTACCCCCACTTCTGTCAATTCTTCCAATCCAGTCATCCGCGCTCGTGCCCAGATGGCAGAAGCCGTATACCAGAAAAAAGTAGGAAATAAGAAATAATGGAACAGCTGAATACACCAGAAGATATCAGCCGTGACCTGATTCACTTCATCGCCAAGTCGCCTTCTACTTTTCATGCCGTAAGGGGTATCAAAGCCGCCCTTCTCTATGCAGGCTTTGAGGAAATTAGAGAAGAAGATACTTGGCATATTGAAAAAGGAAAAAAATACGTAGTCACCAGAGGGGGCACAGCGCTCATCGCTTTTTCCATTCCAGAAAAGGGCGGCGAAGCTTTCCATATCACTGCCTCTCACTGCGATTCTCCTACCTTCAAAATCAAGGAAAATCCGGAAATCCATGAAGGCCCTTATGTAAAACTCAATGTAGAGGGCTACGGCGGCATGCTCATGAGCACCTGGCTGGATAGGCCTTTAGCCGTGGCCGGTCGTCTGATTACCAAAGAAAATGGACATCTAGCACAGAAACTTGTCGCTATAGATGGCACCATGCTGGTGATTCCTTCTGTGGCCATTCATATGGACCGCAATGTCAATCACCACAAAGATTGGAGCATCCAAAAGGACCTTCTTCCCCTTTATGGTATGACCGACGGTAAAACATCTTTTATGGATGTGATTGCCGCTTCTGCCAAAGTCAAGAAGGAAGATATCCTGTCCCATGATTTGTATCTTTATAGCCGCGTACCAGGTACCATTTGGGGCGAAGAACGCCAGTTTATCTCTTCCGGTAAGCTAGATGATCTGCAGTGTGCTTTTGCGTGCTTTAGAGGATTTACTTTGGGCAAGAAAGAAAAAGATATCTCTGTCTATGCCCTTTTCAATAATGAAGAAGTAGGCAGTGCTACTGCGCAGGGAGCAGGCTCCACATTCCTCTACAATGTATTAACCCGCCTCACTGCATCTTTGGGTCTTTCCTATGATGAAACCATGGCTATGATTGCCAGAAGTTTCATGATTTCTGCAGACAATGCCCATAGCATCCATCCGAATCATCCAGAATATGCAGACCCAGTCAACCGCCCGATTATCAACGGGGGCATCGTGATCAAATACAATGCCCAGCAGAAATATGCTACCGATGCATTCTCTGCCGCTTACTTCAAGAATCTTTGCGAAGAAGCCCACATCCCTACCCAGACATTCACCAATCACAGTGACAATCCAGGAGGGTCAACTTTAGGAAATATTTCTAATACCGTAGTCGCTATGCCTACCGTAGATATCGGTCTTGCTCAGCTGGCTATGCATTCTTCCTACGAAACAGCAGGTGCGAAAGATACGGCTTACCTGGTAGATGCAGTCACTACATTCTATGAATAAATAAGTCTTAAAAACGCTGAGAGAAATCTTGGCGTTTTTATTTTTGAGTACGTAGTGCATTTGGGAAAGGACGCACACCATTAAAAGCGCCCCAATCCCCTGTATTTAGAGGGTATGTATTCATTCATACACCCAATGTTGACTGAATATAGGCAATAAAACTTTGTCGTAGAGTTGCATAGGAATACAGGCTATTGTACAAATTTCTGTGTACTCACTGCTTACGGTCATTATTTTGTCAGTTTTTGACCCAGCAACCAGCAACAACCATGACGCACTACACACTCTATATAAGGAGCATTCATGAAACGTACCATTTCTCTCATTCAAATGCAAGTCGCCATGGGTCATCCAGAAGCCAATTTCACCCATGCCAAGGAACTTATGATGCAAGCCCTAGAAAATAAACCAGATATTCTCGTCTTACCAGAAACGTGGAATGTAGGATTTTTCCCAACCGATCATTTACATGAATTGGCCGATATGGATGGACAGCATACCAAAGGCTTTCTTTCTACCTTTGCCAAAGAGCATCATGTAAATATTGTAGGCGGCACAGTGGCTGTCAAAGAAGGGGAAGACATTTACAATCGTTCCTACATTTTTGATGACCAAGGGCAATTGGTATCTACCTATGATAAGATTCATGGATTCTCCTTATCCGGAGAGCCCCATTATTTTCAGATGGGGGATCACATTCCCCATTTTACCCTAGCAGGACTTTCTTGTTCCATGGCCATTTGCTATGATATTCGCTTTCCAGAACTCATCCGACGTGCTGCCTTAGAAGGAGTACACCTATTCTTCCTCCCTGCTGCGTGGCCAAAACTCCGAAAAGACCATTGGGTCACACTAAACCTGGCCAGAGCCATTGAAAATCAATTCTACCTAGCTTGCGTCAACCAAGGTGGTATCTCTGGTGGGACTGCCTATGCAGGAAATTCCATGCTAATTAATCCTTGGGGACAAGCTTCACCTCATCTTTCTGAAGAAGAATCGGTAGCTACTGGTACTATCGATACAGACACCATCACAGAAGTACGGACAAAAATCAATACCTATCGGGATCGAAGACCAGATATCGATTTTGTAAAATAGAAAGCAGCTAGCTAGTCATGGTGAGTAACCACCAGTAGATGATGTACTTTTAACAAAATAAGAAAAGAGGCTGTGACAACCTACGAAAGTATCTTGCCACAGCCCCTTCCTATTTCATGAGACATGGTTGAGTTATTAGTTGATAGTTGTTTGTTGTTAGTTTTAAAAAATTAACATATCTTATCTCTACTGACTAGCTGCCAGTCACCTACTTATAGTCCCCTTTCAGATGGCAGCAGCTCTCCAAAAGGAAAGCTAAAAAATACTTGATCTCTTCGATTTAAAAAAGATGGATGTGATAAAATGGGAAAATATTTTATCACATCCATCTTTTTTGACAATTCACCCTGTAAGCTAACTGTCTACTACAGGATTAAAAATGATAATTCAATCCGATACCTACGCCACCTTCATTTTTCACGTCATCCCTATCATAGTATGTATAATTGAGATCCACATCAAAAGCAGTAGGTACTACATTGAGCTGCAAACCAGCTTTGTATTCCATTTCTTCGCTAGAGACCTTAAGCCCTGCATAGGCATCCAAAGGTCCTGCTACATTGGTTCTTCCTTCTACTAATCCAAACAAGTGAGCATCTCTATCATAATAATTTCGATTGCCCAGTCCTACATAGAGGTTTCCGATTTTATATTTACCATATACATCGGTTTCATTTCCCCCATGGTTCCAGTGACGAGCTTCTGCTCCCACCGTCAGCTTCGGAATAGGGGTAATCGATACATGGACCTGATGAATTCCATCTTTGGCTGTATTGTACCCATATCCAGCCTCCATATCCATGCCAGGAACCAAGGCTTCTGCTGTCATAGTACCAGAAAGAATAGCCAAAGCAGCAGCTATACCTATCATTTTTTTCATCATATAACACTCCTTTCTTTTTTCTTATTATACGAAATATGAAAGCTAAAAGAAAGAATTTTATGATGCCTAGTAGCTGATGACCAAGAATTAGTGGATATTACGGTGCAGAGCTGACAGTATACAGCTCACGATATACTGTTCACCGTCTACTTCTATGGATGGAAGCCAAGGCAACAATAACTGATGATGAGGGACCAGGAACGAAGAATAGGTGATGTACTCTCTACTCTCTATACTACACTTGACAATATGTCTAAAATAGAGTATCCTTTCATTCGATAGATGTCCTATATGTCTTTCAGGAATATCCTTGCGGGAGTTCTAAGGAATGCATATGGTGTGCCATGATTTGACGGAACGAGTTTTATTGAGCAGTATCAGACATCACTGAGCTGTATCAACGTATCTCTTCACAAAGAAATAGCCGTACATCTCCAAATTTATATCGCTTGGATTGTCACAACCGAGACGAATGCAGAGATTTTACACTGATCATGCATCCCTGGGGGGATGTATTTTTTATTGTCTTTAGGGATGATGGATAAGTAGCTAGGGATCGGAACACCCCTTTATTGGCTTACTTTTCCTCAGTCTTTTTCTAAGTCCGCATTCTGTCAGGATGCGGACTTTTTATTTGAAAAAAGACAAATAGAAGTTTCATTCTAATCCCTAGCTACTATATCACCACCTTTTTGATTGATAGTGATATAGTGAGCTACACATGAAAATGACCTCTGCCTTCCAAGCATTTTGCGAAAGGAAGTATTTCCAATGAAAGTCATTCACACCATCAAAGAGCTCAAAGAACTGGTTCACCAGTGCAAAAAAGAAGGCAAGTCCATCGGTCTTGTTACCACCATGGGTGCTCTCCATGAAGGCCATGCATCTCTTATCAAAGCCGCTCGGGCAGAAAATGATTTTGTCATCACCACCGTTTTCGTCAATCCTACCCAGTTTGGCCCTAATGAAGACTATGAAGCTTACCCAAGAACATTAGATGCGGATGCCAAAGTCGCAGAAGCAGCTGGAGCTGATTTGCTCTTTGCTCCAAGCCCGGCTGAAATGTATCCCCACAAGGATATGACCTGGGTAGAAGTCACTGGTCCTATCACCAAAGTACTCTGCGGTCGTACCCGTCCTATCCATTTCCGCGGTGTAGCTACCGTTTGCACCAAGTTCTTCAACCTCACAGAATGCGATCGCGCTTACTATGGACTGAAAGATGCCCAGCAGACTCAAGTTCTCCAGCGTATGGTAGAAGACCTTTTCATGAATGTAGAACTCCGTCTCATGCCAATCGTCCGTGAAGCAGATGGCCTGGCAAAGAGCTCTAGAAATGTGTACCTCTCCAAAGAAGAACGCACGGCTGCCCTGGTTCTTTCCAGAAGCCTCAAGCATGCGAAGGAAGCCTTTGCTGCTGGAGAAAGAAATAAACAGAAACTGATTGATGAGGTCACCAAGGAAATCGAAGCAGAACCGATGAGTGACATCGACTATGTAGAAATGTACGGTATGCCAGGACTTCCAGAAGTAGGCGACACCATTGATGGTGATGTACTTTTGGCAGTGGCTGTCAAATTTGGTAAAACCCGTCTGATTGATAATGTAATTTTAGAGGCCTAATGATGTTATATACAATGATGCATGGAAAAATTCATCGTGCTACGGTGACTGAATCTAATCTGGAATACATGGGTAGCATAACCATTGATGAAGATTTAATGGATGCTGCTGGTATATTACCTGGTGAAAGGGTACAAATTTGCAACAACAACAATGGATCTAGACTGGAAACCTATACGATTCCAGGAAAACGAGGAAGCGGCGTGGTTTGCTTAAACGGAGCCGCTGCTCGCCATACAGCCATTGGAGATATTGTAATTATTATTGCCTATGCCCAAATGAATGAAGAAGAAGCCAAAACATTGGTACCAAAAGTGGTTATGGTAGATACCCATAATCACCCATTAAAAACGAGAGGTCCTGAAAAAGAAAGAGAAATCGGTTAAGTATTTTCTTTCTGATTCATTCTATCTACCATTTTCCAAAAGGAGAATCCTATGATTCAATCTATCATTCGTTTCTGTACAAAATACATGTCCATAGGGGTTGTGCTCATCGGTATCTTTAGTATCTTTTGGCCAGATGTAATGAAACCATTTGCCCCCAAAATACCAACTCTTTTGGGAATCATTATGTTTGGTATGGGTATGAGCCTTACCCCTGGTGATTTCAAAAATGTTTTCAAGCAACCTAAAAATGTAGCCATCGGCACCGTACTTCAATTCGTCATTATGCCAGCCGCTGCTTTCGCATTGATTAGTATTTTCCAGTTACCCCCAGAAATCGCCATCGGCGTAGTCCTTGTAGGCTGCTGCCCAGGTGGCACCGCTTCCAATGTTATTTCCTACATCGCTAAAGCTGATGTAGCTCTCTCTGTATCTATGACCATGGTCAATACCATCCTGGCTCCTTTCGTCACACCTTTCCTGGTATGGCTCATTGCAGGAGCTTGGGTTGATATTGACTTCATGTCCATGATGATGTCTATCGTCAAAATGGTTTTGCTTCCGCTGATCATCGGCGTTGGTATCAATTATTTCTTCCCCAAACAAGTCAAGAAAGTCAATACCTTTATGCCCATGTTCTCTGCCATGGTAGTCATCATCACCGTAGGGTGTGTAGTCTCCCTCTCTGGTCGTACCATCCTGGACAATGGTCTCATGATTTTAGCTGTTGTCATCTTGCACAACCTGTGTGGTATGTTCTTAGGTAACTTCTGTGCTAAGAAGATCGGTATGAATAAAGCTCAGACACGGGCTATGACCATCGAAGTGGGCATGCAGAATTCCGGTCTGGCTTCCACTTTGGCTCTCATGTACTTCACCGCAGCGGGTGGTATTGCAGGGGCTATCTTCTCTGTATGGCACAATGTATCTGGCTCTCTCTTCGCTTCTTACTGTGTAGGTAAAGATGAAGAAGCAGAAAAAGAAGATGCTAAAGTCATCTCCAGTGCCAGTGTCAAATAAGTGTATCACGTGACTAGTAACTCAGAATGGGAACCAGTGAATGTTCACTGACAACATCTCCCATCGAATAAAAAGCGCCTCTACTCAAATGAGTAGAAGCGCTTTTATTTTGTAACTATTCATCTACATGTATACCGTTTGAAATGATATATGCCATACATATCTTTGCATCAAATTTTCATATTTTTTAGAGATAAGGTATTGCTATATATCTATCTTCTTAAAAACTAATCCNNAATCCGCAATACCCGACGTCCATCTTTCCATGTGCTCAAATGAAGCAAGAAAAATCGAGCAATCCCCCCTGTAATCAAGGCAGAAATAACAGTCCCCTCACGGACCCCTTCAATATCTCCCATAGCTAGATAGGATAACAGAAGTGCTAAGGAAACCAAAAGTACATCATTGGTTGTTTTCACTTTGCCAAAATCAAAATGATAGGTATCGGAAATGACATATACGATGCCATCCCCAGGAAGTTTTAGCACATCAGCAATGCCTTGGAGAGAAACTCCTAGGGATACCAAAGAGGCACCGACTAACAGTACCAACATCTTCCATCCATAAAACTCCGGAGTGACCCACTGAAATACATTCATAAATACATCGATGCAATAGGCAAAAATCATAGTCGCAGGGATTTGCATGGCATGAAGAATGGTAAATTTCTTTTTTAAAATCAAAAATTGTCCTGCTACAAAGAGCATATTCACTGCAAACGTGGTTTCCCCTAAGGTGAAAGGAAACGTGAAGCTCATCACATAAGGCAAACTAGAAATGGGTGACGTACCTAACAGACTCTTCACCACCAGAGTAATCCCCGATGACTGAATCACCACTGCCACTAAAAACAAAATCCACCGTTCTATCATAGACATTTTGATATCAAACCTCCCCTAATGAAAACTTAATTAGTATAGGACAAAGGAAAATAGATGTCAAATCCCCACTATTTCTCATCCTCTTCTGCATGATGCATGCCTACAGAGCCTAGTTCTCTATCACAATAAATAAACCTATGATACATATTTCCCTGAAAGCATGGATTTACTTTTCTATGGATTCCATCACTCGAATCAATTCACCGCCAAGGAGAATGACCAGGGCTGTCAGATGAAACCAAATAAAAAGAACCACCAAACCGATCAAAGAACCATAGGTGACACCCATGGTAGAAATATGAAGCATATAATAACTATAAAGCCATGTAAGTCCAATCCATAAACAGGTCGTACAAAGAGATGCACACAAGATAAGCTTTCCCTTTCGTTTCCTTTGCTTTGGCGCCAGGTAATAAAAGAATGATAAAGAAAAAGCAATCATCCCAAAAGGAATCCCAAACTTGACCAATGTCCATAGCTCCAGCAAGAAAGGAGGCACGGATAAGTAATCAGTGATGCCATAAACCATGGCATTTCCAAATACCATGAGAAGCAAAGAAACAATCATAGCCATGGATAAGAATAGGGTAAAAACCAGTGATTTCCCTTTAACCCATACATAGGACTG
>DJPC01000029.1:0-299 GCA_002439665.1 Dialister sp. UBA6422 | reverse complement strand
ACATTCCGATTTCTACTGCATATTTGATCCATTCCTCGAATCAGAGTATCTACCCCATTGGAAAATGTCCATAAAGCAAGAAATAGGCCTAGAATCATCCATAAAGAACTTCTAGCCTGCACAATTTGGCTCACATGATGCGCAATCACCATCGATACTTCACTAGGTAAATACTGAATGAGCCGAAGAATCATATCCATTTGGGGCGCTGCAAAGAATAACATCCCATTGGCAAAGAAAATCAGAAAAGGAATCAGCCCTAAGATAAAATAATAAGTACTTTCTGCAGCCAGTGCATT
>DJPC01000063.1:7714-15908 GCA_002439665.1 Dialister sp. UBA6422 | reverse complement strand
AAACATTTCGTATTTTGTCACAGCCCCTTTTCTTTATATTAATTATGACTTAGATAAAGACAATGCTTTTTCAAATTTTTCTTTTATATTTTCTGAAGGTTCCTCATCTAGGAGGCTTACTATTACAATAGCAAACATAGAGAAGAAGAAACCAGGGACCAGTTCATACAGATCAAACCAAGCGAAGTGCTTCCAAATCAGAACTGTAAGACCGCCTACTATTACACCAGCATAAGCTCCTTTTAAAGTCATCCGTTTCCAATAGAGGGAAAAGAGCATGGTTCCGCCAAAGCAAGCGCCAAAACCTGCCCAAGCATAGGATACAATGGAGAAAATATAACTATTGGGGTCAGAACCTAGGAATATGGCAATCATGGCAACCAAAAGCACAGACAAACGACTTACACGGATGAGAGTTTTTTGAGATGCGTTTTTACATATAAAAGCTTGAAATAAATCACGAGAAACTGCTGAGGAAGTAACCAAAAGTTGAGAGGAACTAGTACTCATAATAGCTGCTAAAATAGCTGACCATATAATACCCGTAATAAATGGAGTAGAAAGAGACTCGGACATCAGAATAAATACACGTTCTGCATCGGCATTCTCCAAAGTGGGTGTTAAGTAAGCTTTTCCTACAATTCCCATCGCAATCGCAAAGGAAAGAGACAGGAGAACCCAGGTCATAGCTATATGGGTGGATTTTTTTAGATCCTTAGCATCTCCAATAGCCATAAATTTGACCAAAATATGAGGCTGTCCAAAATAACCAAGTCCCCAGCCTAATGAGGAAACCATCATAACAATTAAAGCTCCCATACCTGTAGAATCAGGGAAGAAGGAGAAGAAATCGGATCCTTCTTTAGAAAGAATATCCATCGTTGGTGCAGTACCGCCCATGGCGAATACAGCAGCCACTGGTACATAGAGTACTGTAAAGAACATCATGGTTCCTTGAATCAAATCGGTTAATGCTACTGCGGAAAATCCACCTAAAAAAGTATAGAATACAACCACAAATGCACCTATAATCAGAGCATCAAAATAAGGAATGCCAAAAATGGTATTAAATAATTTTCCGGCAGCGACAAATCCAGAAGAAGTATAAATGATAAAAAATAAAATAATGAATAGAGCGCAAATAAGGCGAAGTCCATTCCTTTTATCTTCAAAGCGATTGGAAAAATAATCTGGAATGGTCAAGCTGTTATCTGCCACTTCTGTATAATTACGAAGTCTTTTAGACACCAAAAGCCAGTTAGCCCATGTACCAATAATAAGGCCGATCCCTGTCCAAAACGCGGAAAGACCGTGGAGATAGGCATAGCCAGGAAGTCCCATTAGCATCCAACCACTCATATCCGATGCTTCAGCACTCATAGAGGTGAGCCATGGTCCCAACTTGCGATCTCCTAAGATATAAGATGATAAATTTTTTTGTTGTCTCGAATAATAAAGGCCAATGCACATCATTCCCGCTAAGTATAGAATAAAGGCTAGTGCAATCGGCCAGCTCCATTCATTGCTAAATTCCATCCCGAAATCCTCCCTGTTATATAAAATATATTTCTTTATGATAATGTATTTAGCTATATATGTAAAGAAAAAATTGAGTATATATGCAAATAGTATCAAATAGTCATTTCATATATCATCAATAAAAGGGATAGATACTAATTATTTTACGTCGTGATTTTGCAGCACTTGATGGAAATAATCAGTATCGCTTTTTATCTAAGAATCATAAATTTGTTTAATGACAGAACCTATAAAAACTGGTAAAATAAAATAGATTGTTTGTCTAATAGTAGTTTTGAAATAGAGGTAAAAAATGTTTATTGATAGAGCAAAAATTATTGTAGTATCCGGTGCGGGAGGAGATGGTATGGTTTCCTTCCGTCGTGAAAAATATGTACCTCGTGGAGGACCTTCTGGTGGAGATGGTGGTAAGGGCGGTTCTGTAATTGTTCGCGCCAACAAAGATCTGAATACTTTGATGAATTTCCGCAGACATCGTAAATTTGCTGCCAAAGCAGGTGGTAATGGCGGTGCAAAAGAAATGTTTGGCAAAAATGCAGAAGATGTAATGGTAGAGGTACCATTAGGTACCATGGTGTATGACAATCGTACGGGTGAACTTTTAGCAGATATGACACAGGATGGACAGGAAGCTATGGTGGTGAAAGGTGGCCATGGGGGACGAGGAAATTCCCATTTCGCTACCAGCGCCGTTCGAGCACCAACCTATGCAGAAAAAGGAGAACCAGGAGAAGAAAAAGAAATTCGTCTGGAATTAAAAGTATTAGCCGATGTAGGTCTTCTTGGGTTTCCAAGCGTAGGTAAATCTAGTCTTATTCGCAAAGTATCTGGTGCAAAACCTGAAGTAGCTGCCTATCACTTTACAACACTTACACCTATTTTAGGAGTAGTAAACCTAGACTACGAAAGAAGCTTTGTGATGGCTGATATTCCTGGACTTATTGAGGGAGCTAGTCAGGGAACAGGGCTTGGTGATGAATTCCTTCGCCATGTAGAACGCACAAAAGTACTGATTCATGTACTAGATGCTGCTGGAAGTGAAGGACGAGACCCACTTAAGGATTTCCATATCATCAACAATGAACTAGAACTTTATAGTCCAGAATTAGCTAAGAAAAAGCAAATTGTAGCAGCCAATAAGATTGATCTTATTCAAGACCCGAAAAAACTGGAAGAATTAAAACAGGCCATTGAAAAAGAAGGGTTTGATTTCTATCCTATTTGTACTCTTTCCGGAGAGGGTACTCGTCCACTTATGGAAGCAGTGTGGAAACTGCTGCAAGAAATTCCTGATGTATCTTTTGAAGAACCGGAAAAAGCGATTGTATATGAGGCACCCAAAGAAGAGTTCTTTATTGAAAAGAAAAATGATATTTTTTATATCAAAGGCAAGCGAGTGGAAAAGCTGGTGGGTATGACAGATTTTGAAGACTATGTATCTCTTCGCCGATTTGATAGGGCATGGAAATTTATGGGCCTTGATAAATTGCTGAAAAAAGAGGGAATTGTAGAAGGAGACACGGTCAATCTGTATGGTGTGGAATTCACCTGGTCAGAAAACAGAAATGACGAAGAGTAATATTTTACTTTATTTATGAAGAGAATGACTTACATACGGTGTGTTTTACCGTATATATTTACCATATGAGGGAGTTATATATGCTTACAGGAAAGCAAAAGCAATATTTAAAAAGTTTAGCCGTTCAGTTGCCTGCTGTAGTACAAATTGGTAAAGATGGCATGAGCGACAATGTGATCCAAAGCGTAGAAGATGTATTATTGGCTAGAGAGCTTATCAAAGTAAAAATCAATCAGAATTCTGATGAAGATATCCGCAGCACAGCTTCCTATTTAGCAGATCATTTAAACTGTGATATTGTTCAAATCATTGGTAGAAATTGTGTTCTTTTTAAGAAAAAAGAAAAGAAGTCGCATTATGAATTACCGTAAAGAAGGAAATCGAGAGTCTCTTACAAATAAAAAACGAGTAGTCGTTAAAGTGGGAACCAGTTCATTGACCTATGCCAATGGAAAAATGAATTATCGCTTTATGGATCATTTGGTAAGACAATTGTCAGATCTAAAAAATAGAGGAATAGAAGTCATTTTAGTTACTTCCGGTGCCATTGGCGTAGGGTTACCCGTACTAGGTTTTAAAGAAAAGCCCAGTTATCTTCCTTATAAACAAGCAGCCGCTGCTGTGGGGCAGGGAATTTTGATGAATATGTATGAGCATTTATTTCATGAGTATGGTCATACAGTAGCACAGCTTCTTTTCACCAAAGGAGATGCCGTTAATTCTAAACGATATTTCCATATGAGAGGCACATTACAATCCTTATTGGAACTAGGCGCAGTACCTATTGTAAATGAAAATGATGCAGTAACTGCAGATGAAATTAAAATTGGTGATAATGACACTTTATCGGCCATTGTTGCAAGTATTGCAGAAGCCGACCTGCTTATTATCCTTTCTGACATCCAGGGACTATATGATAAGAATCCGAAAAATCATCCGGATGCGACACTTATTCGTGAAATTCCGAAGTTCTCTCGTGAACTCTTTAGCATAGCTGGTGGGGCTGGTACAACAAGAGGAACTGGTGGTATGTATACCAAAATACAGGCAGCAGAAATCTGTGTCCATTCTGGTATAGATATGATTATTGCTCAAAGTAATGTACCTGATGTCTTGGAACATATTATGGACGGAGAAGAAATCGGTACTTTGTTCCGAGGAGAAAATGTACATCCTCAATTGAAAAAGCGTGATATGATTATTGGTACTGCGGTGAAGGGGAAAATTTTTGTAGATGAAGGATGTAAAGAAGCTCTTCTTGAAAAAGGGTCTAGTCTTCTTCCTGTAGGTATCGTTGGAAGTGAAGGAAATTTTAATGAAGGCGATACGATTTCTATTTATTATCATGACCAGGAATTAGCTCGTGGAATTACACACTATAGTCAAGAAGACATAAATCTCATCCAGGGGCTGCGTACAGAAAAACTTACAGATGCTTTGGGATTTGTCGCTCCTTATGACACAGTGGTTCATAGAGATAATTTACTGATTATGAAATAGTGACACATTCTTATGAAATTTCAAGAAAAAATCAAATGGCTTGCTTATTACTATACAAAATCTCCTAAAGGGCGATTTGAGCTTTCGCACATCATAGAACTGTTGGGATTTTGGACAGTATGCATTTTAATATTAGAAGCGGTATTATACGTATGGTTAAACGAATAGGTATTTTTGGTGGATCATTTAATCCTGTTCATATAGGGCATTTAGTAATTGCAGAAGCAGCTTGGCAAGAATTTGGATTGGATCATGTGATTTTTATTCCTACAGGAGATACACCTCATAAAAACATGCATCATGTAGATAAACATCTGCGTTATCATATGGTGGAAATTGCTATTTCTGGAAATCCTCATTTTGCAATTTCTCCTATTGAAAGAGATCGAAAAGGTCCTTCTTATACCGTAGATACGATTCGTTTATTGCAAGAGTGCCATGGACATGATTTTGAATTTTATTTCATTTGTGGTACCGATGCTATTGCGGATCTGCCTACATGGAAATATAATAAGGAACTTTTAGAATCTTGTCATTTCATTTGTGCAAGTCGTCCCGGAAATGAAGAAAAAATCGAAGAGTCTATTGCCTATTTTGGCTCATTAGGACAAAAGAAGATTCATTTTCTTCGTACACCAGAATTGGCTATTTCCTCCACAATCCTTCGTCATCGCATTGCGCAAAAGAAATCTGTCCGATATTTTATACCGGATCCCGTCATTTCTTATATGAAAAAGTCTCATCTTTATGAAGGGTGATTTTTATGAAATTGGAAGATATTCAAAAAGATTTAAAGAAAGTTTTATCAACGAAGCGATATCATCATTCCGCCGGGGTAGCAGACACGGCAGCTCACTTAGCCAAGCTATATGGAGAAGATCCGAAAATAGCTTATTTGGCTGGCTGGGTTCATGATTGTGCCAAAGAATTATCCCTTGTAGATATGCAACATATTGTAAAACAAAAAGGGTTAGCTCTTGATGAACATATGATGGCAAGCAAAGCGCTCCTTCATGGTCCTTGTGGCAGTATATTGGCAGAAACGAAATATGGTATTCATGATAAAAATATACAAAGTGCGATTTATTTTCATACTACAGGGCAGCCCCATATGACGTTATTGGAAAAAATTATTTTTTTGGCTGACTATATTGAGCCTTCAAGAGACTTTCCTGGAGTCAAGGAACTTCGCAAAAAAGCAGAAATCAATCTGGACGAAGCGCTTTTAGCTGCATATGATTCCACGATTTCCCATTTATTGGATCAAAAGGCATATATCTATGATTTAACTTTTTTAGGAAGGAATGATTTAGTCCTTCGCATGCAAATGCAAGCTAAAAAATGATGAATAACACAAAAAAAAGAAAAAGCAAACTTCGTATAAAGAAATTAGTACTCTGTATAGGTGCATGTTTAGGGATCTTAATATTAATCATCTGGGGAGTGGCTAAGTCTATCAATTATTTATCTACCCGTCCTAGCACAGAAACTGGAAGGCCTTTATACTATCTTTTTATTGGTACTGATGAAAAAGCTGCTAATGAAGCAGATACAGTATTACTACTTTCTCGTAATGATAAAAAACAAGAGGCGGTGTGTATTTCCATTCCTTCTAATACCCAAATAGTAAGTAGGCAAGAGGGAAAGACCATGCTTTTACGTCAAACCTTTGTAGAAGGTGGTTCTGAAGAAACCAGGAGTGCTATCGAAAATTTATTGCACATTCGTATTGATAAATATGCGGTTATAAATTTTTCGGATTTCAAAAACTATGTGTCCCAAGTAGGTCCTGTTTCCATGTATGTGGAAAAGTCTATGGAACATAATGATAAAAATGGTATGATGGATATTGCCATTCATCAGGGATATCAACCACTTCAAGAAGACAGTGCTTTAGGCTATGTACGTTATATTGATACAGAAAATGGGGAATTAGGCCGTTTGCAGAGACAAGAACGTTTTATGAAAGTGGTTCTTGGCAATATGCAGCAGCATAGCGCATTGTACAATTGGGCTATGGCGCATCATTATTGGAATGCCATGGAAACAGATATCACACCTGAAGACGCAGGCAAATTAGCGTATCACATGACCAACTATCCTATGGAAAATTGTAAGTTTATTATATTCCCCGGGGAGACTCAGAAAAAAGGAAATACAGAATCATGGGTTATCAATCCTGTGGAAGCACAAAAGGTCATTGCATTAACCATGCAATAATCGAATTTGATTGGATTAGTATTAAAAATAGTGATTTATTACATATTGTATGAATAAAGCAAGGAGAATTATCAATGGAAAAAAACTTAGAAATGATTTGCGAAGCATTATCTAGTAAAAAAAGTGTCCGTATTAAAACAATGGATGTTCGTGATTTAACTTCTATTGCTGATTATTTTGTTTTGGCATCTACACGCAATCAAAAACAGTCTCAGGCAGCTGCGGATGAAGTGGAAGAAAAGATGGAAGCCATTGGATATCTTCCTATTCGCAAAGAAGGATATAGAGAAGGTGATTGGATTTTATTAGATTTTGGAGACATTATTGTCCATATTTTTACCGATGAAGAAAGAAGACGGTTTGATTTTGATACCCTTTGGAAAGAAGCACCGGTAACAGAATACCATGATGATGATCACGATGAACCAAAGGAAGAGAATCATGACTGATATGATTACATCGGAAAATCAATCATCATTACGAAAAGAAAACTCATTAGTCACATTGCCTGTGGTACGAGAATCCTCATTTGGCGTGTTTTTAGATGGTGGTACTGGTGATTCTAAAGATGATATATTGCTTCATCAGGGACAGCAAACTAAGCCAGTCAAAGTAGGAGATACAGTCAAGGTGTTCTTATATCATGATCCTCATCACCGTTTGACTGCTAGCATGCGACTCCCGCAGATTCCTATTAATGGGATCGGATACGCTCCTGTTATGTTGACCACTAGATTTGGTGCATTTGTGGATGTAGGTACAGAACGAGGAATCTTTTTGCCTTTTTCACAAATGATTGAAAATGTAGAAAAAGGGCAGCATATATGGGTAAAACTCTATGAGGATAAAACAGGACGACTGGCTGTCACAATGCATGTGGATGAAGAGATGAGAAAAATTTCTCTTCCATTTGAAGATGCTTCTATAGGTGATACTGTATGTGGTAGTATATATAATGAAACAAGAGAAGGCGTATTTCTCATTACTCGTGATAGACATATAGCATTTATTCATAAAACGGAAATAACGAAAAAACTGTCTATGGGTATGGAAGTAGAAGGACGTATTTCTTTTATTGGTAAAGATGGTCATGTCAATCTGTCTTTACGTCCTCAAAAAGAAAAAGCTATGGCAGGCGATATGGAATTATTGATACAGTGCATGAAACGCCATCATGGACTTCTTCCTTTTACGGATAAAAGTGATGCTGACCTCATCAGAGATTCTTTAGGTATCAGTAAGGCTGCTTTTAAACGAGCTGTAGGTCATCTCCTAAAAGAAGGATATATTACCATTCTCGAAGGGAAAATTAAACTTAAAGAATAGTAGAAAGAATAGGTCAAATAAAAAGAATTG
>DJPC01000063.1:327-7654 GCA_002439665.1 Dialister sp. UBA6422 | reverse complement strand
CAATTCTTTTTATTTGACCTATTTTTATAAATATTTATTATTCATATTTCATATGACGATACAAACCAATGACTTTGCCACGGATGGTTACCTCTTTGGCATAAACAGGGCTATAAGCATCATTTTCTGGTTGTAAACAGATTTGTCCATCATCGTTTTTGAAGAATCGCTTAACGGTAGCATCATCAGATTCTACGAGAGCTACTACAATATCTCCATTATTAGCGTAATTTTGCTCAGATACCATTACAAGATCTCCTTCACAAATGCCTGCATTGCTCATACTATTGTCTCGAACTTTCATGATAAAACAATTGTCATTTTTCCCGATCAAAGAAGCCGGCATTGGATATACATCCTCAATATGTTCATCAGATAGAATCGGTTCATCTGCACGGATTATATTTACTACTGGCATAGGAACTAATTTCTTATTTCGCCAATTCAAATCACCTACAATTTCAATGGCTCTAGAACTAGACGGATCTCTTTTGATAACTCCTTGTTCTTCTAAACGTGATAAATATGCATGAACAGTAGAAGTAGATCTTAAACCTACGGCCTTACAAATTTCACGAACCGTAGGAGGAAATCCAGAGGCTAATAACTTTTGGCGAATGCACTCTACGATAGCTTTTTCTCTCGTAGTAAGCGGTCGTTCTTTTTTTTCTGGTTTTGAGGGAATCATCATAATAAAATCGATCCTTTCTTTTATTGCAATAAATAAAGTTCAATCTAATATTTATTCCGTCATTCTATATAACAACTTCTCGTTATTTAGAATGATTAAAAATCATGGAAATGGGGTTATTGGTAAATAAGTCAGCCTCATTGATATATCGACGTACCATTTCTACCGAACGATGGCGGGTTTGTTTCATAATGAGTCGTTCTTCAATACCATGAAGAGCTGCATAGGTAGCAAATCCATGACGCAGACTATGTGCTCCATATAATTCCGGATTCAGACCAATATATGAAATATATTTTTTTACAATTAAATTTACACTCTTATCACTAAGACGATGGGGGGATACTTTTCCATTTTTTAAGATACTACGAAAAATAGGTCCTTCATGAATGCCAGACGTAGATAACCATTCCCGTAAAGCACCAATAGAATCCATATGTTGATCATGAATATATGGAATACCAACCTGCTGGCCTTCCTGAAGTTGGTCTGTCTTAGAGTGCCGTATATGAATTACTGCGCCTTGTGGATAAAATATGATATCTTCTACATCTAGTCCCACAATTTCACTACGTCGAAACGCTCCCATAAAACCAATAAGCAGGAGTGCTCTATCTCGAAGGCCAGTCAATGTATGTAGATTCATATGGCTCAGCATCTGCCGTAATTCTTCCCAGTAAATAGGAGTTTTTCCTTTTTGGACAGATCCTTTTATGCGAGTAAGACCAATTAATGCTTCTTTTACAATCCAAGTCTTGCATGGATTATTGGCAGAAAGCCCAGCAGCATTATAATTTTCAGAAATAGCACTAATACGACGCCGAATCGTGGTTGCTTTCGCATAATCGGCTAAGTCATTGATATAATTAACAATCGTTTCAGATGTCGCTGGAAAAGAAGATTGCTTATGATACTTGCACCAATCACAAAAATCATTCCAATCAGATTCATATGCATTAATTGTATTTTCAGATTTTGTTTCTGATAAAGTTTGAATGCTTTTTTCTGATAACCCATTTTCCTGATGTGTTTTAGTGATAAAATTACGAATGTAAAAATGATTGTCCATTGTATCGCCTTGTTTTTCAACAATAGGTTCCGATAATGTTAATTTATCGGAACCTATTGTTATACATCTATTAACAGTATTTAAAATACAAATTTTACTAGATTTTATCGGATTCTTTTTTATTTTACTCTATTTATATCTATTTATCAATATTTGTCGTTTTTAAGCAAAAAAAGATGGCAAAACTTTAGCAAAAATAAAATTGACCAGAATACTGATAGATACGAGTTTTATCTGCTATACAAATGATCACACAAGTCAAGCCGTAATGCGGGGTCAATGACTTGTGTGACTTTATGTATGTTTAACTTTTTGTTTGAGTATATCGGCTTTTAGCCATCTACCTTTCTATTTCTTTTCCATAAGGGCTTCCATACCTGCACGAGTGACAAGCCATACTCTAAGGGTCTGATTTCCTGCATTCCTCTTTTGTAAATTTTGGTGGATTTCCTTTTTGGTCCTGATAAGATTTCTTAAACGTCTCAATAGATATTCTCCATTGTTCGGCCGCTTCTGCTGTTGTCATTACTTCGTTAATAATTTTCATTTTTTCATAATCTTCCATCCTAAATAAAGGATAGAAACCCTTCCTGTTATAAATATTCTAATTGTTTTTCTTAAAATATCTACTGTGTAGTTAAGCTTATAATAGTAACAACAATCAATATGACCATATCGTATAATTTCATTTTATTAATAATAAAAATATCCTAAATGTCATTCACTGTGCTATGAACGTTTAGGATATTTTTTAGATCAGTTGTTATAGATATCATAACAAGAAGAATAGAATTTAATTAGCTAGTGTTTGTAATTATAAAACACATATACTAGACTAGTAGTTCTTCATAAAAAAGATCAAATGGATCAGAGAAAATATTATCAATGCTCAGCCGCTATTTAGTAAGGAGTAAATCGCAAACGGCACTTCCCATGAGTTTCAAAGAGTAACCTAATGCCTTTTCATCAAAGGTGAAATGGGAATCATGATGTCCTGCTGCTAGGTCAGCACCTACCATCATGTATGCTGCTTGTCCTCCATGAGACTGTACCCGTTCCATAAAATAAGAAAAATCTTCACTTGCTCCAAATGGACATTTACCCACTACCTTTTTGAAAATTCCAAGGTTTTTAGCTTCTTTTTCTAAAAATTCTGCCAATAGAGGAGAATTACTGCCACCAGCAGCACCACCTACTTTTTTAATGTCTACTTTTACATCATACATCATAGCGGCTGCTTTTAAAATACGTGCCGATTCCTGTTCCATATATTGATTGATTTCACTGGTAGCTCCCCTAGTTTCCATGGAAAGCAATGCTTTATCACCGATTATATTTCGACCACTTCCAGCATCTAATCGTCCCACGTTGATGCGAGAAGCACCTGCGGAGTGGCGTGCAATGGCATGGAGGTTTAAAGCAGCACAGCAGGAAGCTAAAAGGGCATTTTTCCCCTGTTCTGGTGCAGCTCCTGCGTGAGCAGGAACACCCATAAAATGAGCATCATACTTAGTAGTTGCTAGAAAATCAGTGACATTGCATGCGACTGTTCCAGTTTCTTTCATTTTAAATCCAAAATGGGCACCAAGCATATAATCCACATCATCAACAATCCCGCTTTCTACCATAGCATGAGCGCCTCGCACTCCTTCTTCCGCTGGTTGGAAGCAAAGTTTAATGGTTCCTTTGAGTTGGTCTTTAAGACTAACCAGAAGTTTAGCTAAGAAAAGTCCTACGGTAGTATGACCATCATGTCCACAAGCATGCATCGCACCATTATGACAAGATCTAAAGCCTTCTTTATTAGGGAGATGGGCAGGATCATCTGTTTCCGTTACATCATTGGAATCCATGTCAAATCGTACAGCCACTACAGGACCATCTTTTGAAAAATGCATGATACCAACTACACCAGTTCTACCACCAGTCATTTTTTTGACCCATTCCGGATCTGCTCCTTCTTTGATTGCTCGTTCTTGTTCATGTGCTAATTTAGCTTCAGAAGGTACCCCCATCATAGCTTCTTTCTTGATGGTATCTTTCCCTGTTTTTACTTCATAACCTAAGGAAGCTAATGTTTTTGCCACCCTGGCAGCCGTACGAAATTCCGTCCATCCTGGTTCCGGGTATTTATGAAAATCACGACGACAGGCAATCATGTCCTCTAAATGATTATCTGCAAATGCAAGAATCGTATTTTTGATATTCATTTGAAAGTCTCCTTTTATTTTAGAAAAAAGGTGCTGCATAAGCAGCACCTAGTGTAATTAGAAAGCAAGGATAAACATGCCTACTGCTAATGCACAAAACATAGGAATAGCATTTCTCTTTGTAATTTCCATAGGATTTATACCAGCAATCCCAGCACAAATAATAGTAGCTCCTGCTACTGGTGACATGGTTCTACCTAAAGTCCCTCCTAAGGTAGCCATGGTTCCCATTTGTACAGATGTCATGCCAAAGTCTGCTGCATGAGGTGTAATGGCTTCATTAAAAGCAAAAGTAGCAGCGTCTCCAGAACCGGTAAGCAGTCCTAACAGGAATGGCCCTAAGGCGGCACAGATCTTGATAATGGCTGGATTATTAAGCATAGCATCAATAAAGAATTTTACGAGGCCAATCACCGTAAGGCCGGATACAAATACCCCAGCAGAAATAATGATTCCGATGATTTTACCATAAGCAGAACCCATCCCATCAAAGAAAGCATCACCAATAGCTTTAGGTCCTGTACGTGTTACCACAAGAGTAAGCAATGTACCGATAATCATAGCTTGAGGTACACCCATTTTAAACATGGGTACCAATTGCGTAGATCCTAAAAGTAAAATCACAATAGGAACAACTGGCATCAATGCATAAAGAGGATTTACTTTAAAGCCTTTTTCTATTTGTAAATGTTCTGGTACATGTCCCTTATCTTCTTTGAGCACGTGAGCAATGACGGTAATACAAATGGTAGCTACAATGAGAGAGGCAATATTGGCTTTATAATCAAAAGCAATTACATCCATCACATCTACCCCAGCAATTTTAGCTACAAATGGATTATGAGCTAAACCAGGATTGAGCATACTGCCATAGGTACCACATTTCACAGCAGCTGCTGCCAAAGCTGGTCCTACACCACTGGCCATCAAAAGAGGAATAAAAATAGCTCCTGCTGCAGCGGCTGTGCCGGCTGCACTTGGAAGTGCAATATTGACCAAATAGGTGCCAATAACAACTCCAGGTATTAAGAAAAAACGTACCTTGGAGATCACAGATGCCATGGCATTGATGAGATGCTTATCACATCCTGTATAACGTACTGCCATAGCAAATCCCATGACCGAACATACGGCTTGAATAAGACCGCTATTGGTCATGCTTTTAGCAAATGCATTGAGTGGTGACATAGGAGCCCCACCGATGCAAGCCATTAAAATTCCGGCTCCAATCAAAGTTACTCTAGCATCGTATCCCTTTATTAATGCATAAATAACCAAACATACAATGACTGTACCGGCTAGTAACATGAGAGTTACCATTTCCATAACACATCCTTCCAGTGTAATCCATGGCTTTACTTCGTTGTAAAATCGAATACGGAAAACACCAGTCCCCCAGAAGAACCGCTGTCTTTCGTATATTATAAACTTGAACTTCATTCTGTCAATCACTTGACATACTTATTTTTGAAAAAATTAATATTTTAATGTATTATTGTATAATTATGTTACTTATGCGTAATCATATACATTTATATCGGATAAAGATTGACTGCAAAAGTGAAGCGTATTATAGTGTAAGAAATTGTAATAGTACGAAGGTTGTAATAAGGTGACGTGTTTATATCACATTTTTTATTAGAGTTGTTACTCTATAAAATTTTGTACTTATTCTTCGCTTTGCACTTATTCCTACCTACATTGCTACAAAAGCAATTTATAAAACCTATATAAGGAGGACATCGTATGATACATTTGGAAAATGTTGAGCAAGCCTTACATCATTTACGAAAAATAACTGCTCCAGGGGAAGGAATCAATCGCCTGGCCTTTTCTGATGCCGACTGGAAAGGACGGGACTATCTTATGAGCCTTATGCAAGAAGCAGGGCTTACACTTCGTATTGATCCCTTTGGAAATGTGATTGGTCACTATCCAGGAAGAGACGAAACTTTACCAGCAGTCATGTGCGGGTCTCATGGAGATAGCGTACCAGAAGGAGGAAACTACGATGGTATTTATGGTATTCTTACAGCCATTGAAACAGTTCGTTCTATGAAAGAGGATCATTTCATCCCAGATCATCCAATAGAAGTGGTGCTTTTCATGTGTGAAGAATCTAGCCGTTTTGGTGCAGCTACGCTAGGAAGCCGTGCTATGAGGGGAGAACTTTCCGATAATGACTTGGATACCTTAAAAGATAAAGAGGGTCATAGCCTTCGGGAAGTCTTAAATAGCCGTCATCTTCATCCTGAACTTTTAAAGGAAGCTATATACAAGAAGCCGTTGAAAGCCTTCCTTGAGACTCACATCGAACAGGGAAAGGTTTTGGAACACGAGAAGAAGAAAATCGGCGTAGTCACTGGCATTGCAGCCCCTACCCGCTTTAAAGTCTTCTTTCATGGCAGTGCTGACCATAGCGGTGCCACTCCTATGACTATGAGATGTGACGGACTATGTGCCGCTGCTCCTGTCATTTCTAAACTGGAGGAAATGGCTACTCATGAGACACTCGCACCGGTAGTAGGTACTGTAGGTATCTTGGATGTAACGCCAGATGTGATGAATGTCATACCAGGAGAAATTACTATGGGTATAGATATCCGCAGTATATCCCAAGAAGCCAAAGAAAAAGTATCTCAAAACCTAATTTCCTATATTGATACAGTTGCTAAAGCAAGGCATATTCCTTATGATATACAACCAATCAGTATGGAAAAACCTGCGGTTATGCATCCTGCTATGATTCATATCATTTCTCATGTAGCAGAAAAACTTGGCTATCCATACCTAAAAATGCCAAGCGGTGCTGGGCACGACACAATGCACTGGGCAGACTATACTCCTTCGGGCATGATTTTTATTCCTTGTCGAAACGGAATCAGTCATAATCCTTTAGAATATGCGGCACCAGAGGATATTCTAGCAGGTATAAATGTATTTAGTCAGGTTATTCGCACTCTTGCTTCTAGGGAATGTAAGTTATAAGGAGTGAGCGTATAGATATACTATTCAAGTTAAGAAATGAAAAGGAGTGAGCCATATATTATGGTTCACTTCTTTTCATTTCTTATTGAGCGGATAATACATCCACTGCTTTTTGAATAACATTATCTTTGTCTTTGATAAACAGGAATCCTGTCTGCTTTATGGATATATCAGGCTGAATCCCCACTTTATCGATTGTTTTTCCAGAAGGGGTCATATACTGCGCAATAGAAATTCTAAGTGCGTTGTGGTTGTTATCAGAGAGGACGGCCTGTACAGTCCCCTTGCCAAAACTATTTTCTCCTATGATGGTTCCTTCTTTTTTATCTTGTACTGCGCCAGCTAGGATTTCTGAAGCACTGGCACTAT
>DJPC01000063.1:0-283 GCA_002439665.1 Dialister sp. UBA6422 | reverse complement strand
ATAGGCATAGGATGCTCGATACCATTGATATTGAAATCTTCATCCTTTCCATTTTTGGTATGATAACTTACCACAGTTCCTTTGGTAAGAATCTGATTTGCCACGGCCACAACAGAATCGATCAGACCACCTGGATTCATACGCACATCGATGATAAGCTTTTTGGCACCACTTGTTTTAAGAGAGTCCAATTGGTCCTTAAATTCATCTGCAGTATGGGAACCAAAAGAATAAATATGAATATATCCAATATCAGGAGATGCCATATAACTTTGTACAGTAG
>DJPC01000154.1 GCA_002439665.1 Dialister sp. UBA6422 | reverse complement strand
GAGAAACGTTCTGGTACGAACTTCGTTTTACCAGAAGTGACTGCTTCCATAGCTGGACCAGCCAAAGGTTTCATCTTGACGAACCACTGCTTGGTTGTCATCGGTTCTACTACTGTTTTGCAGCGAGAGCAGTGACCTACTGCATGCTTGGTCTCTTCAATTTTAACGAGAAGTCCTTTTTCCTTCAGGTCAGCTATAATGGCTTTTCTGGCTTCATAGCGGTCCATCCCATTGTACTTGCCTGCTTTTTCATTCATTGTGCCATCTTTATTCATGATCACAATGGTTTCCAGGTTGTGTCTCTGACCCACTTCAAAATCGTTGGGGTCATGGGCTGGGGTGATCTTTACGCAGCCAGTACCATAAGCCATGTCTACATATTCATCGGCAATGATTGGAATCAGGCGGTCTGTTCCAGGAAGAGCGACTTTCTTACCTACCAGATCTTTGTACCGTTCATCTTCTGGGTTCACTGCTACAGCAGTATCTCCTGGGATGGTTTCTGGACGGGTGGTAGCGATCTGGATATATTTTCCTTCTTCCCCAGCAATCGGATAATTAAAATACCAAAGATGGCCCACTTCATCTTCATGTTCTACTTCGATATCAGAAAGAGCGGTCTGGCAGCGCGGGCACCAGTTGGTGATACGGAAGCCCTGATAAATGAGGCCTTTTTCATACAGAGAAACAAAGACTTCGCGGACAGCACGGGCGCAGATATCATCCATGGTGAACCGTTCACGAGACCAATCGCAGGAAGAACCTAAGCGGCGAATCTGGAGACCAATGCGGTTACCAAATTTTTCCTTCCACTGCCATACCCGTTCCAGGAATTTTTCACGGCCCAGATCGTACTTATTGAGACCTTCTTCGGCGATCTGTTTTTCTACCTTGACCTGGGTAGCAATCCCTGCATGGTCCTTGCCTGGAAGCCAGAGTACATTGTACCCCTGCATTCTCTTATAACGGATAAGAATATCTTGGAGAGTATTATCCAGGGCATGACCCATGTGCAGCTGGCCAGTTACATTCGGCGGTGGCAATACAATGCTGTATGGTTCTTTATCCGGGTCTGGTTCATCATGAAATACACCATGATCTTCCCAATACTGATACCATTTCTGTTCAATCGCACTGGGGTCATACTTGCCCAGGTCCTGGTCTTTCAAATCTGCCATTTACTTCAACTCCTAAAATTAATACTTGTTGTCTGTTGTTGGTTGTTTGGGTTTTGGTTTTGGGGTTTACGTCCCGTGTCCGTATATATCATTAGTACAGATTTCAAACTCCCATTGGTTTAGGGGTTATACGGTTTACGATATCATGTAACCCTTAAACCAATGAGACTTTGTATTTGTGCTAAAGTAAGAAAATGGACAGGGAGTGTAAACCCACAACAAATAACCAACAACCACTACCTAACAATAAAAAATCTCCTTCATCCCTATAGGACGAAAGAGTGCTTCCGCGGTACCACCTAAATAATCATACAATGATCGCTCATTACACCTAACGCGTGCCACGGACAGTTTTGCTGCCAGCTCCGGGGTGACTTGCTATTTCCTTTCTACCGCTATCACACCACCAGCAGCTCTCTTAGAGAAATTTCATAGCTTCTTCCCATCTTTGCTTTTTGTTATATACAAGTATAATAGCAGGGTTCAAAATGAAATGCAAGAGAAAGTTTAAAAAGCATCGAGAAGGAAGGAGTGCAAAGTCAGAAATGCAAAAAGCTGCCATATACAAAGCCCTCATCCCTTTTTGATGGAAAAAAGAGGAAAGCGTAGTGCCCACCTTGACACCCTATCACGATAGTCCTCTGCCACACCCTAAGCGATGATGGGATACCACCATCATTTCTCATGCAAGCGCCTTACTCTTTTCATGTTGCTCAATCTTATTTTATGTATTATAATAACTTAGTCATAGTGTAAAAAAACTATTTTCTTTATAAACAAATGATTTCATCTGATACAATCCCCATTTATCCTGCATCGCTGTGAGGCCATACCCTACTTTGATGCTGCTTTTAATGTGTATTTCTTGAGTGCTAGACAATTAAAGGGTATACTTATGATTGATGAATATAAAAAAATTATAGGCATGGCGGTCCTGGTTATTGCTGCTGCCATTTCTATATATATTGGAAAAACCTATTACCCTGAATTTTATACACAAATGGTTGACCTTACCTTAGCTGGTGATATCGACGGTCTGGGTGATTATATTTCCTCCTTTGGCTATGGAGCCTTCGCGGTCAGTATCGGACTTTTGATTTTCTGTAATGTATTCGGTATTCCTACCATTCCCTTTTTGACTGTGAATGGCGCTCTTTTTGGTTTGATCCCAGGGCTTCTCGTTTCTTGGATCGGCGAAGTGGCAGGTATCGAAATCAGTTTTCATATCGGACGCATCTTCTTCCGTCAAGAAGCCCGGAAATTTATCGAGCAGCGCCATATGCTAACTAAACTTGATAAATATAGTAGTGTAAAAAATATGGCCCTTGCAAGAGCCATCCCTTACTCGCCTAATATTCTCTTTACCGCAGTGGCTGTGCTCAGTAAGCTCACCACCAAAGAACATTTTAAAGCTACCTTTATTGGTAAAATTCCTTCTGTGGTGATAGAAGTGGTACTGGGGCACGACCTCATTTATTTTTCAGAACATAGTACCAGGTTTATGATCCTCCTCGTACTTGTCATCGGTGGATGCATTCTTCACCGCTGGCATAGAAAAAAACAACAGGACAACCAGAAATGAGATGTACTTAGGTACATCTCATTTTTGATTGCTCATGTCCATATGCCATACCTATTTCTCATACAAGTCCTAACCTCCCAGGTTTTATAATGAGAAAATTTCCTACCTATTTAGATCCAGCCAACCCCAGAAAACGGCCTTTTCCTTTTTAAACTTTCATTTCCCCCAATTCACAACTTTTAATAAATATTGTATAATATGCATGTAGTTTAAGTAGACACTCAATGGGTGATTTCAAAAATGACTCATCAAGTATCTACCACCAATACTAGAAAGGCATAGGTGGAACAAATGGATTTCTAAGGAACCGGTTTCTTTAGAACAGCCATGAGCCTATATCAGACTCCTAAGGAGGTCTTACTATGAAAGGCTATATCCAAGTCTACACAGGTGATGGCAAAGGTAAAACGACAGCTGCCATTGGACTGGCTATCCGTGCTATAGGTGCAGGAAAAAAAGTATGCATCATTCAATTTATGAAATCTCTGGCCTATTCTGAACAAAAGGTCCTTCAAAATCTACCAGGTATCACATTGATTACCCTGGGGAAGCCTTATTTTATTGCCAAAGAGGGCATGCTTACAGAAGAAGAAATCAAAGCATGGGGCGATCAACTGACCGTCTATCCCCCAGGACATCCGCCAAAGGATTATCGAGATATGGTGCTTAAAGGGGTAGATGATGCGGTGAAAGCCGTATCTGGAGCCTATGACCTGGTCATTTTAGATGAATATAATATGGCCTACTGGTATGACCTGGCTACTGAAGAAGACACCAAACGTATTCTTGCTGCCAAAAGCCCGGAAACAGAATTGGTTTTCACCGGTCGTAATGCACCTAAAATCATTTTAGATGCTGCTGACCTCATTACAGAAATGAAAAAAATTCGGCACTATTATGATAAAGGCGTCCTCTGCCGAAAGGGCATTGAAAACTAAAAAGAGTAAGACATTGAAAATGAAGGTCGTAGTACATAAATCATAAAGTGCCATACTGCATGCTATAAAGGAGTATGGTGGCGCTTTATATAGTACTTTCTACCTGTTCTCACATCTTACTTGATTCTCCCTTCGTTTGATTTTCAAATGACATACAGGAAAGGAAATGATGGATATGTTACAAATCAATGGTAAAAGTATTTCCGGAATGGTCACCATTGGACCACTCCGTATTTTCCGTCATCAAGATACAGACACCAAGAAAGTGACTGTGGATCAGCCAGAAACAGAAGTGGCTCGTTTTGATTCTGCCAGAAACAGTGCTTGCGTGAAAATGAATCAGTTTTATCAAGAAGCTGTTTCCCATGTAGGTCTGGATAATGCATCGATTTTCAAAGTATACCAGCAAATGCTCACTAGCTCTGAATTTGTAGATGCCGTAAAATCCATGATCCGCAAACAGAGTGTAAATGCAGAATATGCCGTCTCTCAGACACAGCAGAACTTCAGCAAAGTATATGGATCTGACGGCGATGCCTACATGGCAGACCATGTAGCAGATGTGGAAGAAATCTCTCGCATTCTCCTCCGCACTTTGCAGCAGAAACAGGCCATGTACAGCACCGATGATCCTTGCATCCTCTATGCGGACGACCTCACCCCTAGCGAAACCATCCAGATGGACACCAAAAAAATCTTAGGATTTGTCACCAAGGGAGGCACCCCCAATTCTCATACCGCCATTTTGGCTCGTGCTTTAGGAGTACCTGCCATTGTGGATACAAAAACCGATGTAGATATGTCCTACGATGGTAAAACCGCTGTCATTGATGGTTACTCTGGTGCCGTTTATTTGGAACCTACGGCAGGAATTCTGGCAGTGATGAAGGAAAAGCAGGAACAAAGCATTCGCCTCAAAGACTTGCTCCAGGAACTGAAAGGTGTACCTAGCAAGACCAAGGATGGCCGCCAGGTAGAAGTGGCAGCCAATGTATCTTCTGCTTCTGATCTAGCCGCTGTACTCAAGAATGACGCAGAAGGTATCGGACTTTTCCGCAGTGAATTTATTTACATGGGCCGCGATACCCTCCCCAGTGAAGAAGAACAATTCAATATTTATAAATTAGCCATTGAAACCATGGCTGGCAAACGGGTCATCATCCGTACTTTGGATATTGGTGGCGATAAAGAAGCCTCTGCTTTCCATCTTCCAAAAGAAGAAAACCCAGCTCTTGGCATGAGAGCCATCCGTATTTCTCTGAAGCGTCCAGAAATCTTCAAGACCCAGGTTCGTGCCATCCTTCGCGCCAGTGCATACGGCAAAGCAGCGATTATGTTCCCACTCATCACCTCCGTATGGGAAGTATGGAAGGCTAAGGAAATCTTAACGGAAGTACAAATGGAATTAGATAAAAAGGGAATTGCCTATGACCATCACATGGAAGTGGGTATCATGGTAGAAACTCCAGCTGCAGCACTCATCAGTGACAAACTGGCTAAAGAAGTGGATTTCTTCTCCATCGGGACCAATGACCTTTCCCAGTACACCTTGGTTGTAGATAGAACCAGCCGTACCTTATCTGATTTCTTCAATCCCCATCATCCGGCTGTATTGAAACTTATCCAGATGACCATTGATAATGCCCACAAAGCAGGCATTTGGGTCGGCATGTGCGGCGAACTGGGAAGCGATCTTTCTATTACAGAAACCTTCCTCCGCATGGGGGTAGACGAATTCTCTGTAGCGCCTTACTCGGTTCTCCCCCTCCGTCAACAGATTC
>DJPC01000047.1:1531-2525 GCA_002439665.1 Dialister sp. UBA6422 | reverse complement strand
TGGCTACGGTGACGGCGAAGTCGTTGATTTCTATGCCGTAGAATTGGCTGATGGAGACTTCGATGGGGTTCACCATGTCCAGGATTTGCTGGCCACCGGTGAGTTCACGAATCACTTCATTTTCCAATCTTCTAAGGCTGATGAAGGTTTCGGTCAAGAAATTGCCAGAGCCGCAGGCAGGGTCCAGGAAAGTCAAAGATGATAGTTTCTTTTGGAAGGCTTCCAGCTTATGTCTATAGTCATAGCGGAGGGTGGTTTCTTTCCGGTTCGCCATGAATTTCTCACTGTCATTTGCAGCGGTGATGGTTTGAAATTCTTGTTTCAAATCGGTGAGGAAAAGAGGGTCGATCACTTTGTGGATATTGGCAATGCTGGTGTAGTGCATGCCCCCACTGCGCCGGGTTTCGGGGTTCAAGGTGGATTCAAAGACCGCACCGAAGATGGTAGGCGAGATGACAGACCAGTCGAAGCCGCGGCTCATATCGTCTAAGATGATATGGTAAATCTTTTCTGTGAGAGGCGGGATTTCTATTTGGGCATCGTGGAAAAGTCCCCCATTGACATAGGGGAAAGCGGAGAGTTTTTCATCCAGGAACCGAGAGCGGTTTTCCTCTTTCGTATCCAGCACTTGGAAAAGCTGGTCCAGGGCTTGCTGTCCATTTTCCCATTTCCAACTGGCGAGATATTTCCCAAATGCATCTTTTCGGCCAAATAGGCCAGAGTCTTCCGCATAGAGGCAGAAAACGATACGCACGCAGAGCACGTTCAAGGCATGGAAATCCTGCTCCCGAAGTTCACCATATTTTTTATAGGCTTCGATAAAGGCATCGTACAATTTCCCTACCAATTCGCCGGCTTTCACAGACACTTTCACTTCTTCTATGTTCGACGGTTTTGCATCTTTGTCGATGAGGAAATCCAGCTGATGGAAATGTTCCGGCAGTTCTTCCAAGGTGAGTTTCATAGGTTTTCGTAGGGCTTCTGGTTCATCCAT
>DJPC01000047.1:0-1458 GCA_002439665.1 Dialister sp. UBA6422 | reverse complement strand
TGGCTCACTGGCAGGGTCTGGTCGTATTCGAAGGCTTGTTCATAGACGGAGCGGAAGGTCTTCCCGTGGCGCTTGTAGGGTTTATCTAGGGGTACACCGGTGGCTTTCTGCTCGATCATGACCCGCATGGAGGGAATCCAGGCATCCACATAGAGAGCATTTCCTTTCTCTTCGTGCTTCACGGTGTCTTCGAATTGGATGTAGGACCCTACGTCTTCTACGCCAAATAGGTCGTGCAAAAGGCTCATCCAGAAAGGGGCTGTATTTCCGTCTTCTTTGCAGTCTTTGGACCAGTGGTTCGCAAATTTCTTGGCCGCTTTTTCTTGTTCTCTTGGTGTCATAGATTTCTCCGTTTCTGGGTAATGAGGGATGGGGCCTGGGATAACTGATAGGGCGAGCGTGTAAGCGGCTCATGGGTAGAGCTTTACAATCCTACCCCTGCAAAATGGGTCTTTAAAAGAGTATCACTTTCTAGATATGGTATTTACATATGCTGCTATTGTACCATGTTTGCCACGCCATCGTGGCAATTTAAGAAACGAAAAATAGGGTTAAATAGCTTTAAATAGAGATAAATAGAGTTGTTCCGATAAGAATATTTTTCCGCTCCTCTGATTTTTTATTTTTTCAATCCCATACACATGAGTATTGGGATTTCCTATACATTTAGCCATTTCTAAGTCTATACAATATTTTTTATACTCTCATATAAAAAACTTGTATATGTATCTATTTTTGCATATTTATTAATTATGTATAATAAATATGAATTTTCATCATAGGTGAATTGCTTTTCTCTGTATCTCTTGCTATGCGCCCTTTTTTACGTAACATTTCACCATTATGAATTGCCAATACGTCTCATTATTGATTACTTTCGTCTCATTTTTGTTACTTGGACTTAACAAGATTTTTGGCATGTTTATTCAGGATTTCCAGGAAATGGTCCTATTTGTGGAATACTCATGTAATGCTTACTCCCTTGCAAGTGTGATATGATATAGGCATGAAATCTGATGCACCTGTGTGTACACCATTTTCTAAGCCTCTAATCTGGTCGAGATATCTTAAAAGCGCTAAAGATCACCTAGGATGGAGGACTGATGAAAGGGCAGATCTGGCAGGATGATCAGAGGCCATCGGGCACTGAAACAGAAATGCTGACCCGTTTCGAGTTCAGTGCTTTGGGTCAATACTTCAAATCCAATATCCGGAATATTTTGGTTCTGCTGCTTCCCTGCTGAATGAGCGCGTGGCGTTCTGACGACAGCAAAGACGTGGTACTTATGTACACTGCACGGCACCTGCGCCGTATTCAGGGTGCGCCCTCATAGGTATAGGCAGTGGAACTTGTCCCGGATTTTTATTATGCCATTTTTTAAGTACCTAGGGATTAGGCCCTGGGGATTAGGAAATATTCGATAATCCCTAAGGTGTAATGCTATTAAGTTAAGGATT
>DJPC01000019.1:9836-12552 GCA_002439665.1 Dialister sp. UBA6422 | reverse complement strand
AATCCTTAACTTAATAGCATTATAAAGCAGGGGGGATTCATATGCAGCCACTAGCAAGCTCTCATCTTCTATCCCTTCTTACTAGATAGTTCCTATCTTTTTTATAACTAAGAGAGGCTAAGTTCTAAAAAAGGTCTATCGTTTTCTAAATATTTCATAAAATGCATATCATTTTCACAGAGAAGGAAGTATGATATAAAGCAATTAAGATGCAATGGAATAGAGGGTATTTCCTATTGGTAGCCTAAAGGGGGGATGTGGGTGAATTATCGTATCAAGTACGTGAAACAATATTTTCATATACCGATTTTGGTGATAGGTATCATATTGACTGCTGTTTGGGTCATGATCCTATACCATGAGACTGCTGCGTCACGAGAAGAAAGACTTCATCATTTGGGTGAGTTGCAACTGATGAAAATAGAGCAGTGTGTGAATCGGTACATTCACATCTCTGAATGGATGGCAGAATATGTGGTGAAGCAAGGAGGAGGCATTGACGGGTTTGAAAATTGGGCGCTCCCTTTTTTCACCATGCATCGTTCCCTTCGTTCCCTGCAGCTCGCTCCTGATGGGGTGGTAAGCGAAGTCTATCCAGCTACGATCAATAAAGAAGCCTTTGGAAATATTAAGGAAGGCCCCTATGGACGTCATGCAGATATGGCTAGGAAAAAGCATCAAGCCATAGTAGAAATGATATATCCCCTTCGAACTGGTGGGAAGGGCATGCTCTTTTTATATCCAGTCTACACCTTTAGTGACCATGGAGGAGAACATTTCTGGGGGTATTCTATTGTTACCGTAGATGCTAAGAGTTTTTTAGAAGAAGCCAATCTTTCTTCTTTAAAAACCATGGGGATTTCCTATGACTTATCTTGGAAGGGCTTGGAACATCAAAATGGCAAAGAGCTCCATGGTGATGGGTACCTTTCCTCTAAGGCAGTGGAACTTTCCAAAACCATTCAAGGGGATACTTGGACCATTCGCCTTGGCTATGTGAGCGATTGGGAAAATAGAGGCCTCATTCTATTTGCTCTTTGGGGCGGTCTTTTAAGCAGTTTCGTCGTTTCCTTCCTGGTAGCTAAAAATCGTAAGCTGAAACATATTAGCCGGATAGATTTTTTAACTGGTACTTTTAATCGCAAAGGCGGCGATGAAGAAGCGGCCAAGTATTTAGACAGTCAGCCCACAAAGAAATATATGGTCATGGCTTTGGATATTGATAATTTCAAATTTCTGAACGATGTATATGGCCATGAGGCGGGGGATATGGCATTGAAAAATCTGGTGCAAGATATCCATCATCACTTCGGTGATCCTATGATTTTGACCAGAAATGGTGGGGATGAATTCATCATCATGAAGCCCTATGAAGAAGAACCAGCTATGTATGAACAGATCCGGTTTTTCTCTGTCATGCCTCACAGGTTTTATTATAAGGAAAAGCCTATTGATTTTTATACATCCATTGGATGTGCTTCTTATCCACAGCAGGATAAGGATTATAAGAAATTATGTGTCAAAGCAGACTTTGCTCTATACAATGCTAAACTCAATGGTAAAGCAGGTTGGAGAAAATATGATGATAGCTTATTAGACCTGCAGGAACGGGTACAACTTGGGTTTAAATTATCTGATATTACCGATAATATTCCTGGTGCTATTTTGGTATATAAGGCAGAACCAGGGGCACGTATCCTCTTTGCCAGTGGCTCTCTGATTCGTATGGTAGGCTGTAAGAGCTGGGAAGAATTCATGGTCTATGCCCAGGAATCGTATAAAAATATAGTGATGCCTTCTGATTGGGTAAAGCTTACCAAAGAAAGAGAACGGATGAAGAAAGATACCTCGAAATCCAATGAAGTGGTTTTTATTTCCTATCGTATCAAAGCTAAAAACGGGGAAGAAAAACATGTCATAGGGGCAGGACAATATGCAGTAAATGCTTTCCATGGAGGAATTTTCTATGTCAGTCTTTTTGATAAGGACCATCTGACTTTTTTAGAAAAAAATCAGTAAATATAGGGAGTGTTTGCTAATTGATTCATTGCTTAACATCCAACCAGACATAAGCAACTCATCATTACTACACCCACAACCAATACAAAAACCGCTAGTCTTTGGGACTGGCGGTTTTTGTATGCCTGATATTTGACAACAGTTATTTTATAATAATCTGGTTAGCTAAATGGGTGATCTGCTTTTTGGCATCTGCTAAAGAGGAGAGGTGATTGATATACATAAAGGAAACCTGGGATCCGATGTAGTTTCTGAACTGATTGAAACGAGCCCCATTGGCTTCTTCATCGGTGAAACCATAGCTTTCTTTAGCCACTTCTTTCAAGAGAGCGATGGTTTTCTTAGAAGCTGGGACGGAGAGTACCCAGTCATGGTCTCCCAGATGAACAATATAGCCTTCCTGCTTATGAGGGGTAGGGAGGTGCTGGCCGTCTTTGGTGAGATAGCCTAAACGGACGGGATCTTTGCCAGTAATAATAGCAGCGGCTTTGATCCAGCCCACCACATCGGCTTCATCTTTAGGACCTGTTGGCGCACCATGAGCGCAGGCTTGGGCTACGATTTCATTTGCAGGCATGCCTCTGTAAATGGATTCAGCAATAGAAAGTACGTGATGGCCGCCCTGTCCAGCGATATTGTATTCTTTCAAAGAAGCTCCATTTTCTTGCCACTGGAATACAAAAGGCTTTTCAATATC
>DJPC01000019.1:330-9748 GCA_002439665.1 Dialister sp. UBA6422 | reverse complement strand
CCACGGTGATGTGAAGATTGCTGTCTACATGAGTGGCTAGTCCTCCCGGATAAGGATGATGGCTCATATAGCCGCTTCCTGGAGCCGTCATGAAAGGCTGGAGTTTGGAAGGAACTTTTGGAAATAACGTAGAGGCAGTGATCTGGGAGGGGTCGACCAATTTCATATCTCTTAATTTGTTATATACCTGTTCGATAGAAGAGGTGGAAGAATAATTTTCCATAAATGTAGGGAATGGATTTTTAATCATGGAAAGTACAGATGATTTAAGAGAGCTGTCTTTGATGGTATTTACAATTTTCAAGATATCTTCATAAGATCCCTTGACGAGTGGAGAAGCTTTGGCTGCTTCTTCAGCGGCTTTAGGAAGTTTAGAAAGAGGGATAGGACGGATTTCCATAGCTTTTGTAGCTTCTTTCGCATCAGCAGTGAAAGGCAGATGGAAAAGCATAGCACCAGCGGCGCTGCCAGCAGCAAGCTTTAGAAATGTCCGGCGGGAAATGGGATCGTGAGTGATGGTATTCATAAATAAATTCCTCCAATTATCTCCAATGTAGAATAGGACTGCAAGAGAATATCTCTTGCGGTGTATGTTTTTCAGTGTAGGAGATAGAGGAAAAATCCATATGGGGAGTTAGAAAAAATTTTCTCAATTTCGTCATTTCTTTGTCAATTGACAAAATGTTGGCGAAGTTTACTTATTTTCTACAGAAAATTGAAAAATTTTCTATGGAGAGAAGATAGAATACACATAAGTAGGAGTCAAGTTTATTAGTTATGAAAACATAAAACTCACGGCTTTTTACTGGGAATATTATTTTATCTGCAGGAAGTCCATGGCAGATAGCCTGTATTATGCAAAAGGAGATATGATTATGTTCGGTATCGGAATTCCAGAATTGCTTTTGATTCTTGTGATCGGTCTTATTGTATTTGGACCAGGAAAATTGCCAGATATTGGTAAGGCTTTGGGGAAGAGCATGCATGAATTTAAAGAAGCAGTCAATACAGACACACCTAAAACTGTAGTAATCAAAGAAGAAGTACCAGTAGAAACCAAACCAGCAGCAGAAGGCGTGAAAAAATGATGACCGCTGATACGGCGGAAATGCCTGTGACAGGTCATTTAGAGGAGCTTAGAAAAAGACTTATCTATTCTTTTTGTGCTATAGCCTTGGGAACGGCGGTCAGCTTTTTCTTTATTAAAGATCTGATGGCTTTTTTGACAGCTCCCGTAGGGCAACTCTATTTTGCTCGTCCCGCAGAAGTCCTTTTCATTTATTGTAAGACCGCCATCATGGCAGGCTTTATCTTGGCTTCACCGGTGGTGTTTTTTGAGTTTTGGCGATTTGTTCTTCCTGCTTTGACCGATCGAGAACGGACTTGGACCTGTGTATTCGTTCCTCTATCTGTTTCTTTATTTTTAGGGGGCGTGTGCTTTTCTTATTTCTTTGTCATGCCAGAGAGTCTTCACTTTCTGATGTCCTTTGGTGGTGATGATTTCAAGCCACTGTTATCGATGGAAAATTATCTAGAATTTGTACTCTTTATGATTTTCCCTTTTGGTGTGGTGTGCAATATGCCTCTCATCTTGATTGCTCTGGCTAAAGCAGGTCTTACTTCCTATAAAGCGTTGCGGAAGGGAAGAAAATATGTGATCTTTCTCTCCTTTGTTCTAGCGGCAATCATCACTCCTACGCCGGATGTGATGACCCAATGTTTCTTAGCGGTCCCAGCTATGGTACTTTTCGAAATGAGCCTGTGGGTGATTCGTATCATGGAACGTGCTGGGCAGTGATATCTCTTACTATGGGTAAGGTGTACATGATGAGAAGCATTGGTATATTGATTATTTATTAAAAATAACTTCATTGAAATAACAAAAGAGGCTGTGACAAAATGCGAAAGTATTTTGTCACAGCTTCTTTTCATTACACAAGACATATTTGAGTTGTTAGTTGAGAGTTGCTAGTTATTTGACGTCCGACAACTGATAACTAACAACTCACGACAATAAAGTATTTCATTTTCATAAGTATTCTGTCACATCCTTTTTATGAAGAAGCCAGATGGGGAGAAGGGAGGCTATGGCACCTATGGCAGTGATAAGGGGGATAAGGAGAAGCCCTAAAGGATTTGGTGCAGTTTCCATCACAATAGCAGCATGGGAAGCGATGAGTTTGGCAGCTAGGAGGCTTCCGCCATATCCTAGAAGCCAGCCTAATACGGTACCGGAGATAAGAAGGCATATTTCTTCTGTGAGAAGGAAAGTGGTGATCCTTTTTTGACTAGCTCCTAAGGCTTCTAGGAGTGCGATTTCAGAAAATCTTCCTAAGGTACTCCAATACATCACTAAAAGCGTGACCAGAAGGGAGAGCCCGATGAGGAATACAGTTAGCATTTGCCAGAAGTCTTTGGTTTGTCCCACCATGGCATAAAGAGAAATGATGGATTGGGAAGGGAAAACCAGTTGTACTTCTTTATTTTTTTGATAGGTACTTAAAAGCTGCATGGCTTCTTTGTATCCTTGGGGAACCACTAGAAGAGCAGTGACTTCTTGTTTGGCTTCTGCCTCTTTGCCATGGGCTTCCCAGATATCATGGATATCCGTCAAAATGGAGGTATCGTAAGGGCCTTTTACAGGTTTCAGAATGCCTACTACTTTGCAGGCGTGATTGTGGGCGTGTCCTTTTTCACTCATGCCGTGAATGGAATGAAAAGTATCACCGAGTTTGAGTCCTGCAAGCTTGGCTGTTTCGCTACCGATGACCACATCGCCTTCTTCTTCCATGAGATGGCCTTCTGCCAAAGATAGCCAAGGGGAGGCACTTTTTTGATTGATTTGGTATTCAAATATATCATGGGTAGTGCCGATGATAGGAAATCCGCGGTAATTGTCCCCAAAAGCGAGGGGATAGGCAGCTTTTACTTTTGGATTTTCTGTAATGGTCTTTGCTTCTTCTTTTGACATATTGCCTAAAGGACGATCTCTAAAAAAGACAGTGTTTAAAACTAGCTGATAGGAAGAACCTTTGATGCCTGCCAAGATAGGGAAAGGTGTCACGGCGCGATTGATGCCATCATAGAGCCCACCGGCTGTTTGCCATAAAAAGATGGGAAGGCTAGTAGCAATAGCAATGATACAAAGAAGAAGGAGTCTCGATACAGGACGACGACAAAAGGATAATAAGGCCAAGCGGATCATAACTTCATTTCTCCTCTTTCTAATACAAGATGATTGGTAAATTGTTCTTTGACCTTTTCATCGTGCGTGGCACAGATCAGAAGGCATTGGGATTCTTTCTGGTAAGATAACATTTTCTCTATGAGAAGTTTTCCATTTTTATTATCTAAACTAGCTGTGGGTTCATCAGCAAGGAAAATAGAAGGTTTTCGTAAGATGGCTCTTAGGAAGGAAACGCGCTGGGCTTCGCCGCCAGATAATTTTCTAACCGTTCTTGTTTCATACCCTCCAAGGCCCACACTTTCTAGTAAGCAAGAGATATCTTTTTTAGATATAGAATTTCCTGAAAGGGTAGCAGATATTTGTAAATTTTCTTCTACATTCAGGTATGGGAGTAGCAATGGCTTTTGAAACATGTAGCCTACCTGATGAGCGCGGAAATCACATCGCTCTTTGGCAGTCATTTGGGTAATGTCTTTATCTTGAATGAAAATATGTCCCTTGGTAGGGGTGATAAGGCCGGAGAGGCAGTGCAATAAGGTGGTCTTTCCACTGCCAGAAGGACCTGTCAAAGCCCAGGCGCCATTTTCCAGCTTTTCATAGGGAATGGAAAGGGCGCGGATGGTCTTTCCATCTCCATCAGGAAATTCGCAGATGAGAGATTCGATGGTGATCAAAGTAGGTTCTCCTTTTGGGTATGAGTAGATCAAAATAAAAGGGAAGCACCGCTTGTAAGAAGTGCTTCCCAGAGGGGGACAAACGAGGACCGGTAGGAGAAATCAGCTGTCGATAGAATCCGCATGGATACGCAGCTGGCTCACAAATCCGGTTTCTTCATCGGTTTCACTGCCTATTTCCAAAGTGCCTGTAACGGTGATGGGAGTGTCGTAGGGGAGTGCGGTGATAGGATCATCTACCTTGACTACGATGATGTTATCAGGCCAGTCTGCGTCACTGGAACAGAAAGGGCAGACGGACATAGGAACTTCAGTGAGGACAAAGAAATGTATGGTCGGTGTCAGTGGAGGAGCCATATAGCCCGAAATCGTCACTGAGCCGCCTTCAAGGCTTATGGTTTTGTCCGAAAAGGTCAGTCCCTCTGCATCATAGCCGGAGTAGATTTCATCAAATGAAAGATCTTCTGCGCCTATGGGCAAGGTGATCGCCACGGCCAAAGCCATTGCCATAAAGGAATGTCGAAAATTCATGGTATTTATTTCCTTATATCTCACAAGGAGATGATATGGATAGGTAAAAGGTTGTTCTCTATGATTTGGCTCTTTGCACTAAGCAGTTTCTTTTTCATGTGCAATCATTGCAATCAGAAGAATAATAACCATTTACGGAGTAAGTAATATATCAAGTGATGCAAGTAGTATTTAATTACTTGCTGTTCTTATTGCCATTGATACCAAGGGCACGGAGGATACCGAAGAATACTTCTGTATTATCCATAGTGCCATGGAAATAATCAGAACCTGGGCCACCAGCATTGAGGAGAATATCATCAGCGGAGTGGCTTTCCTGTGGGTCAGATTTTGGTGTATTGGCTGGCATCAGTTCAGCAGGATCGCCCTTATGGATACGAGCTGGATTGGCTTTGGAAGAGGCTTTGGATACCTGATGGTATTCTACTTTATCACCATTTTGGACGGCTTCTTCCTTGGTCTCTGTCACTGCTAAAGCTGGTGGAGTTGGAGTTTTCATGAAATGATAGTTTTCATAATATTCTGGATGGTTAGCATACTGGACAGCCAAAGTCACATCGGGATCTGGATTGTCCGGGAACCCATCTTTATTAGCATCTTTGAAAGTTGGGAAAATGGAGCTTGCATAGGTTCTTACTGCTTCCGTTCCTTTCTTTCCATCTCTTTCGTGATAGGTACCGCTGATAGAAATGCCATGAGCATGGTCAGCTAGGACAATAATCAAAGTGTCATCTCCGTGTTCCTTGGCCCATTTTTCAGCATATTCAATGGATTTATCAAATTCGATGGTATCGTAAGCGGCTCTCTGCCAGTCCATCACATGAAGCTGTTTATCGATAGAAGCGCCTTCAATCATAGCGAAGAAACCATTGGGGTTTTTAGAGAGAATATCCAAAGATTTCTTGGTCATATCCATCAGATTTGGCTGGTCAGTAAAGCCTTTTAAGACTTTCTTATCTTTCAGCATTTCTCTGTCAATGTACACATTCATGGTACCTGTATGGAAGAGGCCTAAGAGAGGTTTATCAGCTGGAGCTTCCATCATTTCCTTTGAAGTAGAAACGAAGGTGTAGCCCTTATTTTTGAACTCATCGATCACATTGATATTGTCTTTTCTCTTAGATCCTGCTACGGTTTTTGGAAGATATCTAGCAGAACCGCCGCCCATAATGACATCTGGTCTATGGTAATCTTCCAAATAATCCTTAGCCAGGAAATCTTGAGCTGCTCTTCTTCTGGTATGACTTACCATAGCAGCTGGGGTGGCATCAGTGGATTCTGCCTGGGTAATGATCCCGATAGACATTCCTTTGGTGCGTTTTAGGATTTCAGAAACGTTTTCTACTTTCGGATCATCCAAAGGATCTTTGGTGGAGTTTTCATAAACCCCCATGGCATTGACCACAGATTTATGGCCTGTAGCATAGGCAGAAGCAGAGTTTGCACTGTCTGTTACCAAAGAATCATAACCAGAGGTGGTGATGACCGCATTATGCTCCAACTTTTCCATAGCCAAAAGGTCATTGTATTTTCCGTTCGTCATGCCCTTGGAAAGAATACGGGCTACTTCGCGAGCCTGCAGAGACATGCCATCTCCGACGAAGAGAATGACATTTTTTGCTTTTTTCTTGGATACTTCATGGACTACATCATAAGAAGCCTGGGCTTTAGATACACCTGTGCTATCTTTGGCAGTCACTGCCACTTCTACCTTTCCAGTCTTGGGGAAAGATACCTGGTCGATACGGAATGAAGTGACGCCATTTCCCAAATCTTTGGTCACTGCTTTTTTACCAAAGAATTTTTCTGCTGGGGTGCCATTAATGGTTACATCTACATTTTCTAAATTCTTTGCATTTGCCACTTCTACGTCAAAGTCAAATTTGGCACCGCTCCAAAATTTAGCAGTATCTACCGGAAGAATTCGAATATCTGATGCCTGTGCCTGAAAGACACCACCTAGAATCGCAGTACTTGCTAGCATGCCCAAAACAGCAGCTTTCATCCATGTTTTTCTCATAACTCTCTCCTTTAATGGTTGTTGTTTTGTGTTGGAATTGTTTCCTGTGATTCTTACTATAAATGATATATGCAAAAATTCTGTCTACTTTTTTGTATAGATTGTGCAAAAATTGTATAAAAAAATACAACAGTCCTTACGAAAAAGGCTGTTGTATTTTTTTAGTAATAGTAACAGTTTGTGGTCTAAAGTCCACTGTCTACCGTTTACTGCCTACCGACTACTATCATCTATTTCTCAAATCCTTCTTTGAGTTGTTTTAGTCCTTGGGCTAGTGTTGCATGGGGGCAAGCCAGGTTGAAACGGAGGAATCCTTCGCCTTCTTTACCGAAAATGTAGCCCATATCCAGCCACAGGTGGCAATCGTAGAGGATTTTGTGCTCCAGTTCTTCATTGGAAAGTCCATAAGCAGATGCATCGATCCAGATGAGATAGGTACCCTCTGGCTCGATGAGTTTCATCTTCGGAAGTTCTTTTTGGAGGTATTCTCGTGTGAAATCCAAATTATCTTTGATATAGGATTTTACGATTTCTAGCCATTCCCTGCCATAGCGATAGGCAGCCTCGCAGGCTACAAGACCCATGACATTGAGCTGGTCATAACCAAAGCTATCTAGTTTATCTTGAAAAGCTTTACGGATGGTCGGATTGGGGATAAAAATATTGGAATTTTGTAAACCAGCTATATTAAAGGTTTTGGAAGGAGCAGTACAAATGATAGCATTTTGAGCCGCTTCTTCACTGACGGTTCCAAAGGCAATTTGGGTATAGCCTGGATAGGTGAAATCTTCGTGGATTTCATCAGCTACGATTTTGACACCATGTTTTAAGCAGATATTAGCATAAGTGGTGAGTTCATCCCTAGTCCATACACGTCCGGCAGGGTTGTGTGGAGAGCAGAGAAGAGCTAGCTTGACATGATTTTCCACGATCTTCTTTTCCATATCGGAAAAATCGATTTCATAGTGACCATTTTTTAAGACCAGTCCACTATTGACTAGGTGTCGTCCATTTTTTTCAATCGCATTGGTGAAAGGATAGTACACCGGTTGATTGAGAAGTACTCCATCCCCTGGCTTTGTTAGTGCTTTCACTGCGATATGAATAGCTGGTACCACACCAGGGGTTTTAATAAGCCATTCTTTTTGTATATCCCAGTTAAAATAGGTTTTTTGCCAGTTCTTCAGGGATTCAAAATAGGAATCTCCTGACTCAGAATATCCAAAAATCGGATGGTGAATTCGCTTTTCTAACGCGTCAGTAATGGGCTTTGCCACTGCAAAATCCATATCAGCTACCCAGAAAGGCAAAACATCTGATGGCTTTCCTCGTTCTACGGCAAAGTCATATTTCAGACAGCCAGTTCCACGGCGGTCAATGAGTATGTTTAGATCTTCTTTAGTCATGAGAAACTCCTTTCTTGAATGAGAAGTGAGGAGCGGCAGTGGGCGGTGCTTCTTCATTGTGCATTCATTCCGTACCTCACGGATCTATTTCATAAACACACGAATCATGTATCTATGGAATACTATTAATCAAGAGCCTGCGCTAAGTCAGCAATCAAATCATCTGCATCTTCAATGCCTACAGAAAGGCGGAGGAGACAAGCTGTGATGCCACGGGAATTTCTTTCTTCATCAGTAAGATCTGCATGGGTTTGGGTAGCTGGATAGGTAATGAGACTTTCTACGCCACCAAGGCTTTCTGCAAAGCGAATGAGTTTTACATTTTTCAGGACCTGAAGTGCTGTTTCGTGGGTATCGGTATAGAAGGAAAGCATAGCACCGGTGCCGCGGGACTGCTTGTCATGGATATCTTTATTTTTAAAACCTGGAAGTCCTGGATATAGGACGCCTTTGATCTTTGGATGATTGGACAGCCATTCTGCCAATTTCTGCGCATTTTTTTGCGCTGCTTCCATACGAAGGGCCAAGGTCTTGATGCCTCTATTGACCAGCCAGCTATCCCAAGGAGCTAGGCAGCCACCTACGGTTTTATAGAGGAAACGGACTTTTTCTGCCCATTCTGGGTCTTTGCAAATGACAAAGCCTGCCAATGTATCATTGTGACCAGCCAGGTACTTGGTACCACTATGGAGGACGATATCAGCACCAAAGTCGATAGGATTGCAGAAATAAGGACTCATGAATGTATTGTCTGCAATGAGAATAGCTCCATGGGCATGAGCCAGATCCGCAGCGGCTTTGATATCGGTGACTTGCATCATAGGATTGGTTGGAGTTTCAATGTACACCGCTTTGACTGTATCATCAAAAGCTTCTTCTAGGGTATGGATATCAGAGGTATCAAGGAAACGGAAATTTAGGCCGTTCTTTTCATTAATAAAACGGAAGAGTCGGATAGAACCACCATAGAGATCGTCGGTAGAAAGAATGGTGTCTCCTGGCTGAAAGAGTTCCATCACCATAGAAATAGCAGCCATGCCAGAAGAGTAGCTGGTACAGTCACAGCCGTGCTCTAAAGCAGCTACCACTTTTTCTGTACATTCTCTTGTTGGATTCTGTACACGGGTGTAATCATAACCAGTGGACTGGCCGAGTTCTGGATGGCCGAAAGTGGCAGACTGGAATACTGGCACAGAAATACAGCCCGTAGGATCCTTCCAATCACTTCCGTGAATGCAGATGGTTTTGATATCGTATGGTTTGCTCATGTTGCTCATGATGTTGCCTCCTATTTTGTTGTTAGTTGTTGGTTGATAGTTGTTGGGGCCAAACAACCAGCAACCAGCAACCAACAACCAACAACAATTGTAAATTCACTCCGCACTACGCACTCCGCACTACGCACTTCGCATTACGCACTTCGCATTACGNNGTACCATATAGACAATTTGCACAAATGCATATGGTTATTGGGGTAAGGTTTCGGGAGAAAAGTACAAACCATAAACCTTACGCCCATAGGATTTAGAAATCAGTATTTCTAGAAATCAACGAGCTTTTGAGATAAACCAACAACAAAAATTGCAATAAAAAAATCGCC
>DJPC01000019.1:0-179 GCA_002439665.1 Dialister sp. UBA6422 | reverse complement strand
GCTCGGAGGCTCAAAGTCCATCTTCTACATTTCTTTTGCACTGCTTTCCACCTACTGCAGCTCTCTTTGGCATACCAAAATGTGTACTCTTCTTTTCATTGCCTATTTTAAATTACGCATATAATAGCACGAGACGTATAAGATGTCAATTTATAAAAGAAAATATGAAAAAATATTTT
>DJPC01000087.1:1198-6627 GCA_002439665.1 Dialister sp. UBA6422 | reverse complement strand
AAATAAAGAATGCGATCAGGTTGGAAATATTGCGTAGCAAATTTTTTTGCCAGAATCGGTGTCATGGCTTGTTCAAAGTCTACCACATCAATAGGAGAAAGAACAGTGTCTTCTACCAAGGCAATAATCATGGGATTGACTTTAGGCGCATTACTTGGTACTTCACTACGATCTAGCGGAATGCTAAGTACCAGGCGGACAGTAGCCACGTATTGTTCCTTATAATCAAAAATGGTGCCTCGATAGGTATTTTCCCAGAGAGTACGCATCAAGTCGATACGATAAGGATCTTGCTTTTGTAATTCTTCTTCCATGATAACCTCCATATGACGGGAATCTAATGTCCCAAATATATATGTATTGTACCGCATTAGAGAGAAAGGTTCAATATATGGAGAGCTATGATCCATTTTTCCCTTATATATATGGTATAATAATACAGTTACAAAATTATATCTCATTCTGTTCTAGAGAGGTGAATTATTTTGCATACCAATACAATACAACATTATTTGAGTAGTGATGGTATCAGGCTTACTGTAGTAGATACGTCTCATGCGTCAGAAGAGACAGAAGCCATTCATCATCTTCCTACTTTATCTGCAGTTATTTTATCAAAGGCTTTGACCGGCGCTGCGATTCTTATTAATGATTTTAAAAATCATGAAGGAATTACATTTAAATGGATCACTGGGAGTCCTTTAGGAGAGATTCATATTGATGCCTATGATGGACAGTTTGTTCGTGGCTTTTTGGATCATCCTGAAGCTACAGAAGGTATGCCTTGCGATGCAGCCCATGAAGCTGCCATGGTAAGTACTGCTGGGCAGCTCTTCGTGACACGGTATTCTCTTTTAAAAAATCCTTATACCAGTGCAGTAAATCTTCATTCTGGTGATATTTCTGCTGGACTCACCGAATACTTAAATACATCAGAGCAGACTTTATCTGCGGTAAAATTGGATGTCACTCTATCCTCTGATGGAGAAATTCTTCGTTCTGCTGGATTTTTAGCTCAGCTTATGCCGGGTGGCAATATGGGTACTTTTGCTCATTTGTTCCGTGATTTGGATCAATGGAATCCTACCTTAGAGGATGAGAAAGAGGGATCTTTGTCCAAACTGCTGATAGCAGGAAAATTCCAGATTTTAAAAGAAGGTCCATTATCTTTCCACTGTACTTGCAGTGAAGATCGGATTCGTTCTACCTTGATTTCCTTACCAGAATCTGAAAAAGCAAGTTTGGCCGAAGATCCATCTCTAGAAGTCGTATGTCCTTATTGTGATAAGAAATATACCATTTCTCAGGATACACTTAAAAAGTGGTTTGATGATGCGAAGGGAGCAAAGATGCAATGAAAAAATTAGCTTTTATAGGAGGAACAGGGGTATATAATCCCGTACTTCTTACCAATGTGACAGAACATGTGATAGATACTCCTTATGGCAAGGCTAAGTATGAATCCGGCTTCTTTGAAGGCAAGGAAATCATTCATTTGGCTCGTCATGGCCTGCATCATACTATTCCGCCTCATAAAATTAATTTCCGTGCCAATATATATGCTCTTAAAATGCTTGATGTAGGAGCTATTGTGACTACCACAGCGGTTGGTTCTTTAAATCCGGATTACAAGCCCGGCGAATTGGTTCTCATCGATCAGTTTATCGATATGACAAAATCTAGAGAAGGAACATTTTACGATGGAGAAAAATATGGTGTAGCGCACATCGATATGTCTCATCCGTATTGTGAATCTCTACGTCAGGCTATTTTAGCCGCCGGAAAACAGGAAGGAATCACCGTACATCCCCATGGTACATACATTTGTACCGAAGGTCCTCGTTTTGAAACTCCAGCAGAAATCAAAGCTTATCGCATGTGGGGAGCTGATGTGGTCGGTATGACCAATGTACCAGAATGCCCATTGGCTAGAGAAGCTGAGATCTGCTATGCGACTATTTCTATGGTAACCAATTTTGCTGCAGGCATTACAGATCAAGAATTAACGCATCAAGAAGTTCTAGATTGTATGGAATCTAATAGTAAAAATATGCTTCGCATAGTGACTCATTTGTTTGAAAGTTATGATGTAGAAAAAGACTGCCATTGCCGTCATGCTGCAGAAGCTTTTGGAGGATTTCATTTATGAGCACGCCTTTGAAATCTTTGGAATGGAAGGGTGATAGTCTTTCGCTTCTTGATCAAACTAAACTTCCAGGTACGTTATCTTATCTATCTTGTAAAGATTATAAATCCGTAGCAGAAGCCATTCGTATATTGGCTGTTCGTGGTGCACCTGCTATTGGTGTAGCGGCAGCCTATGGGGTAGTTTTAGCTTATAGAGAGACAAAACAGTCTGCTAAAAGTCCTGAGGAATTTCGTATTTTATTTAAAGAGGCTTGTGCCTATATTTGTCATGCTCGTCCTACGGCGGTGAATCTTTCCTGGGCAGTACATCAAATGGAAGAGGTGTATGAAAAAGCTAAATTAGGTGAAGCTGAAAAAGCACTCCTTGATAAAGCCCACGAGATTGAAGAAGAGGATATTCACACTTGCCGGTCCATGGGCAATTGGGGAGCTGATCTTTTCAAGGGGAAAAAGAATCTCAATATTCTGACCCATTGCAATACAGGTGCTTTGGCTACCGCAGGGATTGGTACTGCTTTTGGAGTCATTGCCACTTTACATGAAAGAGGACAAATCCAATGTGTATATGCCGATGAAACCAGACCTTTGTTACAAGGGAGCAGGCTCACTGCTACAGAACTTATGAAAGCTCATATCCCGTGCTGTCTCATCGCTGATGATATGGCGGCTTCTGTAATGAAAAATAAACACATTGATGCCATTATTGTTGGTGCCGATCGCATTGCTTCGAATGGAGATACAGCCAATAAAATTGGCACTTATGGGTTAGCTGTATTAGCTAAATACCATCATATTCCGTTTTATATAGCAGCTCCTTTTTCTACCTTTGATTTCTCCATTGCATCAGGAGATGACATTGTCATCGAAGAAAGAAATCCAGAAGAAATTCGAAAGATCAATGGGGTGTATTCAGCACCTAAAGATGTACCCGTATATAATCCTGCTTTTGATGTGACACCAGCTTCTCTTATTGCTGGTATCATTACTGAAAAAGGAGTCTTAAGACCACCATTTAATCAATCTATTTCCGATTATGAAAGGAGTATTTCCAAATGAGTGAATCTATGATTCGTGATATTTCCTTAGCCGATGAAGGTATCCAGCGTATCCAGTGGGTAGAAAAATTTATGCCTGCTTTAAATGCACTTCGTGAAGACTTCATCAAAGACCAGACGTTTAAGGGAAAGACCATTGTCATGTCTATCCATCTGGAAGCTAAAACGGCTTACCTGGCTCTTACTTTACAAGCAGCTGGTGCCCATGTAATTGCCACAGGAAGTAATCCTTTATCTACCCAAGATCCCATCGCTGCTGGTCTTGTAAAAAAAGGAATCACTGTCTATGCATGGCATGGTTGCAGTGAAGAAGAATATTTTATGTTCCTCAATAAAGCTTTGGATCATATGCCAGATATCATTATTGACGACGGTGGTGATCTTGTTCATTTACTGCATACCACTAGAAAAGATGCCCAGAAGAATCTGATTGGTGGGTCTGAAGAAACTACTACTGGTGTATATCGCCTGAAAATCCTGGAAAAAGAACATCAATTGGAATTCCCGATGATTGCAGTCAATGATTCTTATTGTAAGTATTTATTCGATAATCGCTATGGCACAGGACAATCTGCATGGGATGGAATTATTAGAAGTACCAATCTCACTGTGACTGGCAAGACGGCTGTGATTGCCGGCTATGGCTGGTGCGGAAAAGGTTGCGCTATGCGTGCTAAGGGATTGGGTGCCCACGTGATTGTTACTGAAGTGGATCCTATCAAAGCCATCGAAGCTGTGATGGATGGATTTGAAGTCATGCCTATGGCAGAAGCAGCTAAAGTAGGGGATATTTTCCTGACTGTTACAGGGGATATTGATATTATCACAGAAAAACATTTTCTTTCTATGAAAGATGGCGCTATTTGTGCTAATGCAGGACACTTTGACTGTGAAGTGAGTCGTAAAGATTTGGAACGAATTTGTACCTCTCATTATGAAGCTAGAAAAAATATTGAAGGATATGTATTGCCCAATGGGAAAACGGTATTCCTTATGGCAGAAGGTCGTTTAGTCAATTTAGCTGCCGGAGATGGTCATCCAGCAGAAATTATGGACCTTTCTTTTGCTATGCAAAGCCTGGCTGCACAGTATCTCTTGCAGCACGGTAAGGATATGAAACCTGCTGTCTACACACTTCCTCATGAATTGGATACTAAGGTAGCTTCCATTAAATTGGCATCCATGGGCTATAAGATTGATACATTGACAGAAGAACAAAAGAAATATTTAGGACTTGACTGATTAGGAATAGGGAGTCGTTTCATGAAAACCTTAATTAAAAATATAGCCTTATACCAGAATGGTAAAGTAACGGAAGGCCAAAATATTCTCATTGAAAACACGAAAATTGCAGATTTTCCTAAGCAACATGACCAGGTAGCCTATGATGATATCATCGATGGTCAAGGAATGTTGGCTTTGCCAGGTCTTGTGAATACACATACTCATGTAGCTATGACACTATTTCGTAGCTATGCAGATGATATGGAACTCATGGATTGGCTGCAGAATAAAATTTGGCCAGCAGAAGATCATTTAGATGATGATATTGTATATTGGGGTAGTATGTTGGCTTTTGCAGAAATGATTCGTGGCGGTACTACTGCTTTCTGTGATATGTATATGTTCATGGATTCTTGTGGCAAAGCTGCTGACAAAGCAGGGATTCGTGGCAATCTCGCCCGTGGCTTGGCAGGTATCAGTCCCAATGCACAGACTGGGCTCCAAGAAAATATTGAACTCTTTCAGAAATGGAATGGTGCAGGGGATGGACGATTCAAAGTCATGTTAGGTCCTCATGCCCCATACACTTGTCCTCCTGAGTATATCCGTCAAGTTAGGGATGTAGGAGAAAAATATGGGATTCCTATTCATATTCACCTAGCTGAAACTAGGGGTGAAGTAGAAAACTGCTTAAAAGAGTATGGGAAGACACCGATAGCTCTTATGAATGATCTTGGTCTTTTTGAACTTCCTACATTGGCAGCCCATTGCGTTCATGTGAATGATGAAGACATAGAGATTATGAAAGAAAAACATGTACGAGTGGCTCATAACCCTGGCTCTAACTTGAAGCTTGCTTCTGGCATTGCACCAGTAACGAAAATGAGAAAAGCAGGGATCACTGTAGGTCTTGGTACAGATGGAGCTTCTAGTAACAATAAACTGGATATGTTTTCTGAAATGCGCCTTGCTGCTTTGATTCATAAAGCCAATACCTATGAT
>DJPC01000087.1:0-1177 GCA_002439665.1 Dialister sp. UBA6422 | reverse complement strand
ATCCTTTTGCTATCACCGCCGAAGAAGCTATGGAAATGGCCACTGCCGATGGTGCTAAATGTTTAGGATATAACAATTTGGGAAAACTTGAAAAAGGCTATTTAGCTGACATCATCTTGGTAGATAGAAGCGGCTTTCATTGGCACCCTACATTTGACAGTCTATCACTGGCAGTCTATGCGGGGAACTCTATGGATGTAGATACGGTGATCATCAACGGTAAGACTGTGATGAAACATAAAGAACTCCTGACCATTGATACAGAAAAGCTATATGCTGAAGTTGCTAGAGTAACGGATAAACTCTATGCTTTTACCAAAGAGCCTAATACTGGTCATGGTGGTCTATAATATATAAGTTCATTTATAACTTTTGATGATATAGATGATATAAATTATAAAAGCCAATTGTTAAAGCACGAACATATTTTCTTGCGAGAAATAATCAACTCAAAAGAAAATATGTTCGTGCTTTTTATGCATGCATTTTATTGACTTAACAGAAGAAGACATGTAATATTTCTACTAAAGTAATATGATGAGGAAAATGATACTCTCTAAAAGTGATACTATAAATAGGAGAAGATATAATGGATGCAAAAACTAAATTAAAAATTAAAATCGGGGTACCATGTTTTTTGGTTGGGGTTGCTATCTCTATATATGGAGGTGCTGGTTTCATATGGAGTTACTTTGATGACCCTTTGGAATTCATTCGATTTCTATCAGATTATCGAACTGTGAAAAATAACTATTATAAAACGGCATCGGATCATGAACTGTTTCAAGGCGCAACAAAAGGGATGGTAGCGTCTTTAGGAGATCCATATTCTTCGGTTCTTTTCGGAAAAGACTATGATTCTTTTATGGAACAAGTCAATGGTGAATATGGTGGTATTGGTGTAGTCATGAGTCAGGGAGAAGATGGGAAACCCGTCTTATTGAATGTCTTTCCTACTGGCAGCGCCGCCCAAGCAGGACTTATGGTAGGAGATATACTTACTGCGATTGATGAAAAAAGTACAGAAGACCTAGGACTTGACGGTACAGCTTCTGCGGTGCGCGGTGAAAATGGTAGTACTGTAGAAATCGATATCAATAGAAATGGAGAGTCCCTTCATTTTACAGTAGAAAGATCAGAAATTACCCTGCCTACTGTACAAAGTTATATGGCATCT
>DJPC01000174.1:17066-22175 GCA_002439665.1 Dialister sp. UBA6422 | reverse complement strand
CCACTGACCATCGCTGCCATCCCGTACACAGCTCGTATGGTAGAAACTTCTATCCGTGAAGTTCCTTTTGGTTTGATTGAAGCTGCTGAATCTATGGGTGCTTCCCCCTTTCAGATTATTAAAAAAGTACTCATTCCAGAAGCACTGCCTTCTATCATTGAAAATATCACCGTTGTTGTAGTCACCTTGATTGGTTCCTCCGCTATGGCCGGCACCATCGGTGGCGGCGGCTTGGGTGACCTGGCCATCCGCTATGGCTATCAGCGTTTCCAGGCAGATGTAATGGTAGCAACCATTCTGGTCCTGATCGTGGTAGTCCAGCTCATTCAGTTCATCGGTAGCCATTTGGCGAAAAAAGCAAATAAAAAGTAAGAGTCAATTCGCTTTTTATAAGTGAGAAGTAAGAAGTATTGGTCACGCCACATCAAACTGAGAAGTGACATGGATGATATATTTAATAATATTTGTCCTCGCTATATGAATGGCATCAGGTTCCTCTTCACTCCTCACTATAGAGATAGGTTTCACCCAGATCTGTATCTACACAGGTTCTGGAAATTTATAAAAGAAGGGAAGTTTTAACTATGTTAAAGAAATTTGTTATCGCCGGTCTTTGCGCCCTCTCCGCAGCAGCAATCATCTCCGGCTGCGGTTCCGATGCAAAACCTGCCTCCTCAGCTGCTCCCCAGGAAAAGAAAGAAATCACTGTCGGTGCTACAGCTGGCCCCCATGCAGAAGTCGTAGAAGCGGCTGCTAAAGAAGCAGAAAAACATGGCCTCAAAGTCAATGTAAAAGAATTCTCTGACTATGTCACCCCAGATCAGGCACTGGCTGATGGCGATTTGGATCTTGCTGTTTACCAGCATGAACCATTCCTCCAGAATTTCAATAAACAGCACAACACCAATCTGGTTTCCATCGGTAAAGCCATTCTGATGCGTATGGGTGTTTACTCCAATAAATATAAAGACATAAAAGATCTCCCCGATGGTGCTACCATTTCCATTCCAAACGATCCCACCAATGAAGGCCGTGGTCTTCAGCTTCTTGAAAAAGCAGGACTCATTAAACTGAAAGAAGGCGTAGGCATGAAAGCCACCCCCGCTGATGTAGTAGAAAATCCGAAGAATCTCAAGTTTAATGAACTAGAAGCAGCACAGCTCCCAAGAAGCTTGGATGATGTAGATGCTTCTGTGATTACCATGAACTATGTCATGTCCTCCGGACTTTCCCCGAAAGACCAGGGCATCTTCCTGGAAGCCAAGGATACTCCACTGGCTGTTATGATCATCGCTTCTCGTGATAAAGATAAAGATCAGCCGGCTTATAAGAAATTTGTTCAGTATTACCAGTCTGAATCTGTCAAGAAATTTATTGCTGAAAAATACAAAGGCACCATTGAACCCGCTTGGGAATAATGAACTATTTCTTTTATTAGAAAAGATCGCTTGAAAAAGCGGTCTTTTTTGATGGGTGCTTCAGGTTCTGCTAGTAACTATGTGATTGGTAACTTTTGAATAAATAACTGCCCATACAAAGACTTTGTTTATGCGAAGATGAAATAACCAGATAGCCATACATGTGAATAAAATCGTATGATGACACACTCCTAAAAAACAATGAGTCAAATTTGTGACTATTGGCACAAGAGTAGAAAATCAATCCCCCCTACCTTGGAGACGTCTACAGGGAGAAAGCCATATCCCTAATCACTAGTTTCTAGTTCTATCGTTCTATCATACAGAGCTTCTCAATGGAATGCTCTTACCTTCTTCCTAACTCTTCACTGTACACAAAAGAGAGTGTAACAACATACTTTCCTATGTTGTTACACTCTCTTTTTATGGCATACTATACTTTTTCGCCCTGTTTGATTCTAGCAATGGCTTCTTTAGCAGCCTTTTGTGCTGCTTCTTTTTTATTCTTACCTATACCGCTTCCCATGGGCTTACCATTGATGGTAATATCCATCCAGATCGTCTTATCATGGTCTGGACCTTCATCATGAGTCACCGTATAGCAAATATCTACATCACCATGACATTGTACCAATTCTTGTAAATCAGATTTATAGTCATGGTCATAATCTCCCTGGTCAATAAGGTCTAGGAATTTTTTCATATGTCCCAGGATAAAGCGGGCAGCCACGTCATAGTTATTATCCAAGTAAATAGCTCCGATCACCGCTTCAAAGGCATCCCCCAGGATGGAGATTCTTGTCCGTCCACCGGACATTTCTTCTCCCTTTCCAAGGCGCATATATTTCCCCACATCAAACTTAGCCGCACACTCTGCGCAGGATGGTTTACATACCACGCTAGCTTTGGCACGGGTAAGCTCTCCTTCTGGCCAAGTGGGGAACCGGAGAAATAGATATTCTCCGATAACCAGATCCAAAATGGCATCGCCTAGAAATTCCAAGCGTTCATTATCATGAATCACTTCATTTTTATGCTCATTGGCATAAGAAGTATGAGTTAGAGCCGTATTAAGCAGCTGAGCATTTTGTACAGGAATTTCATTTTCCGCAGCAAATTTTTCAATTTCAGCCAGACGATCTCTCCGTCTCATTTCAGAATGACTCATTCTTCATAGCGCCTCATCACTACAACTGCATTGTGTCCACCAAAGCCAAATGCATTGGACATGGTCACATCTACTTTTACATCTCTTGGACCTTCCTTAACGTAGTCCAGATCGCATTCCGGATCTGGGGTCTGGAGGTTCAGTGTCTGGTGTACTTTATTATGTTCAATAGAAAGTACGCATACGACTGCTTCGATAGCACCTGCAGCCCCCAGAAGATGGCCAGTCATAGATTTTGTGGAATTGACCACAATGTCATAGGCATGTTTACCCAATACTTCTTTAATAGCTTTAGTTTCATTCTTATCATTAAGACCAGTAGAAGTACCATGGGCATTAATATAATCAATATCTTCTGGAGAAATACCAGCATCCTGAATGGCATTCTTCATGCAGCGAGCAGCCAATTCTCCGCCCGGTCTTGGAGCAGTAATATGATAAGCATCACCATTGGTACCATAACCGATCACTTCAGCATAAATATGAGCGCCACGTTTTTTCGCATGTTCCAATTCTTCCAAAATGAGGACACCGGAACCTTCGCCCAAAACGAATCCATCACGACGTACATCAAATGGGCAAGATGCTTCTTCCGGTGGGCATTCACGAGAAGAAAGAGCATGCATAGCTGCAAATCCTGCCATAGGAGTTTTGGCTACTGCTGCTTCTGTACCACCAGCAAACATGACATCAGCATCGCCCCACTGGATCATACGGGTAGCACGCCCCAGAGCATTGTTGCCGGATGCGCAAGCAGTCACATCGGTAAGAACTGGTCCCTGCAGGCCAAAGGTAATAGATACCATACCAGATGCCATATTGGCAATCATCATCGGTACAGCAAATGGATTGACTTTAGCCGGTCCTCTCTTTTCAATACGTTCTACTGTATCTTCCATGGTGCTAATACCACCGATACCAGTGCCGATAATAGTACCTACGCGATTGGGATCTTCCTGCGTCATATCCAATTTAGCATCTTCCACAGCCATCTTAGCCGCAGCTACTGCAAATTGAGCATTTCGATCCATATGGCGAACTGTCTTTTTATCACCTACATATTTAACAGCATCAAAGTCTTTGACTTCCCCTGCAATTCTTACAGGATAGTCAGTGGCATCAAATTCGGTAATAGGTCCTACCCCAGATTTACCAGCAAGCAGAGCATCCCAAAATGCGTCCACACCAATACCCACTGGAGATACAACACCCATACCTGTTACAACAACTCTTCTTTTTTCCATTAAAGGAGCACCTCTCTTAAATAATTCTTTGAAACATTAGTCTATATATGTTAGATTTTTTTATTAAAATTATTGTTGCTAGTTGTTGACGGTCTCTTCTTATAAACGACCAACAACTAACAACAGCTTGGTAAGGATAATACCTCAAAAAAACAGATGACGTTTGTAGTCTGCTTTTTTGAAATATTTTCCAAATATATGAGTAAACGTGAGTAGCTAGGAATGAGGGATGAGAAAATGGATGACTAGAGATGAGGCAATCAATATGCCCATACACACATTGTATAATCTTATATTCAACTTTCCAAAAAGGAATACCCTTTTTGTACTGAAGAAAACACATCTAGAATCTCTATTTTCATACCGCTAGTTATATATTCATATGGTTTAGCCGGAGAGGAATTCCTCCCCGGCTTTCCCTTATGAGTATTTCTGCCAATTCAGAAATTACTGCTGGCTATCGATATAGTCTACAGCGTTCTTTACGGTTTTGATCTTTTCAGCAGCATCATCCGGAATTTCGATATCGAATTCTTCTTCAAATGCCATGATCAGTTCAACGATGTCCAGGGAATCAGCGCCCAGGTCATCAATGAAAGTGGAATCGATAGTAACATCAGCTTCATTTACACCCAGCTGATCAACAACGATCTTCTTTACTCTGTCAAAAGTGCTCATCTCTATTTTCACCACCTTTCCAATAAGGAAAACGGAAAAATCCGCCACTCCTTCTAATTGTACCCTATAGATTATATTACATAACCATTCCGCCGTCTACCTTTAAAACTTGTCCAGTGATATAACTTGCATCTTCAGAAGCAAGGAAGCACACTGCATTGGCAACGTCTTCAACCAGGCCCATACGACCTAGTGGAATGGACTGAAGCATCATTTCTTTATTCTTTTCAGGAATCACATCTGTCATATCTGTAGCAATAAATCCAGGAGCTACTGCATTGACACGAATATGTCTCCCTGCTAATTCTTTAGCACAAGCTTTAGTTAAGCCAATAACGCCTGCTTTAGCAGCTGCATAATTGGCCTGCCCTGCATTACCCATAATACCAACAACAGAAGCAATATTGATGATAGCACCTTTTTTCTTTCTCATCATCATCTGAGCGGCTGCTTTAATGGTCAAAAAATCACTTTTGAGATCGGTAGAGAGTACAGCGTCCCAATTTTCTTCTTTCATACGGATGAGCAAACCATCTCTGGTAATTCCCGCGTTATTGACCAATACATCGAGCTGACCAAATTCATCTTTAATGGTTTTAAA
>DJPC01000174.1:0-17061 GCA_002439665.1 Dialister sp. UBA6422 | reverse complement strand
CTTAAACATGCGATCCACATCTTCAGAATTGGATACATCTCCCTGCAAAGTGAATGCCTGTCCACCAGCAGCTACAATTTCGTCTTTTACTGCTTCAGCAGCAGCCTGACTACCTGCATAATTGACAGCCACAGCATAGCCTTTGGCTGCCAGCGCCAGAGCAATGGCTTTACCAATCCCACGGGATGCACCGGTGACAAGAGCAGTTTTTGTTACATTTTCCATGAATTATTCTCCTTTCAGAGCATTGACAACTTCGTCAATGGTTGCCACATCTTCTGCATGGTGGCTTGCTACGGAGCGGTCAATCTTTCTCATGAAGCCAGAGAGAACTGTACCAGGACCTGCTTCTACTGTGCAGTCCACGCCACCAGCAATCATGTTACGGATGGATTCATCCCAATGTACTGCATGGGCAGCCTGTTCTACCAGATTCTTTCTAATTTCTTCCGCTTTGGTTTCTTCCTTGGCATTGACGTTGGCCACAACCGGAATGGTGGTGTCATGGATATCAATTTTATCCAGTACTTCTTTCAAACGAAGAGCTGCTGGTTCCATCAAAGTAGAATGGAATGGTGCACTTACTTTCAGCATAATAGCCCGACGAGCCCCTGCTTCCTTTAAAGCACCACAAGCTTTTTCTACGGCAGATGTAGCACCAGCAATGACCACCTGTCCTGGGCAATTGAAATTCACTGCCTGCACAGGAAGGGCATCAGTAGATACAGAAGCACAAACTTCTACGATCTTTTCTGGTGCAAGGCCAATGACAGCTGCCATGCCGCCTTCTCCTAAGGGAACTGCTTCCTGCATAAATTTGCCGCGAAGATGTACAGTATGTACAGCATCAGCAAAGGAAATAGCGCCAGCAGCTACAAGAGCAGAATATTCACCTAAACTATGACCGGCTGTAATATCTGGTGTGAGGCCATGTTCTTTCAGCACCTGCCATACGCAAACACTAGCAGTAAGAATCGCAGGCTGTGTGAATTCTGTTTTCATCAGTTCGCTATCAGGACCTTCAAACATCATCTTAGAAATCGAAAATCCCAAAGTGTCATCTGCTTCATGAATCAATGCTTTGACTGAATCATATTTTTCATACAGATCCTGTACCATTCCTACTTTCTGAGAACCTTGTCCTGGAAACAGAAATGCTATTTTCATAAGTTACGCCTCCAATTGATAAACCTATATGTACTCTAGTATCAATATACGATAATGTGCCGCTTTAGCTGCTATGCACTATGTTAAAACCATTTCATTACATCGCAGCCCCAAGTAAGCCCAGCGCCAAATCCAGTAAGAACGACATGATCACCATGCTTAATTTTCCCTGCACGTACCACTTCATCCAAAGCGATACCTACAGAAGCAGCCGATGTATTGCCATATCGATTGACATTGACATACATATGATCAGCAGAAAGTCCTAACCGTTTAGCAATAGCCTGGATAATGCGATTATTGGCCTGATGGGCAATAAACATATCAATATCTTCTTTAGTGATACCTGCCATTTCCAAGGTTTTCAAGGTAGTGGCTCCCATATGGCGTACAGCCGCCTTGAAAACTTCAGGCCCTTCCATGTGAATATAAATACGTCCAGAATCTATAGCTCGATGGGTGACTGGTTCTGCTACCCCACTGGCAGGGATATTTAAGATTTTACCCAAACTGCCATCGGCACCCAGATCAGAAGCCAAAAGGCCATAGCCTTTTTCTACTTCCCCAATCACAGCAGCGCCTGCCCCATCACCAAATAGAATACAAGTGCTGCGGTCTTTCCAATTCACCAATCGAGATAAAATTTCTGCACCAACAATCAGTATCTTATTATACATACCCGCTTTGACTAAATTAGAAGCCAATGCAGTGGCATAAATATATCCAGAACATCCAGCAGAAATATCCATAGCTCCTGCATGGGTACAGCCTAATTTGTCTTGTACCATACAAGCAGTAGAAGGAACAATATAATCAGGAGAAGCGGTAGCTACAATGATAAAATCAATATCGTCTGCAGTGACATGAGCCATATCCATGGCTTTCTTAGCTGCTTCTATGCAAAGATCAGAAGTGGTCTGATTCTTAGCAGCAATATGCCGGGTTTCAATCCCTGTGCGTGTACGAATCCATTCATCATTTGTGTCTACCATTTTTTCAAGATCAGCATTTGTCAGAATCTTTTCTGGTGCATAAGAGCCAGTACCTAAAATTCCGGCTGAACGTAATTCAATCATAAAAATCCTTTCTGTAGGTAGTGAGTAGTGATCAGTTAGCTGTTGGCCGTTGACGCTATCTACTGCCTACCGCTAACTCATAACTATTTGGTTTCCATTTGTTTTAATGTATCCATAACAATTTGGTCTAAATGCTCACGGCATACCTGTTGCGCCATATGAATAGCATTCTTAATTGCCTTCGCTTTCGATGCACCATGACAGATCAGAAGACCGCCTTTGATGCCTAAAAGCGGCGCACCGCCATATTCAGCATAATCCAAACGTTTTACCATATATTTTTTTAATGCTGGCTTCAAAAGAAGGCCACCGATTTTAGCTAAGATACCACCTTTATAGACCGCATCTTTTAGAAGAGAAGCCACTAGCTTGCCAGCCCCTTCTCCAAACTTTAATACCACATTACCAGTGAAACCATCAGTCACAACGATATCAAATTCACCGCTCATAACATCTCGGCCCTCTGCATTACCAGCAAAAGGTATAATAGTTTGTTTGCGAAGAATCTCATTCGCCTCTGCCACCAAAGGACTTCCCTTAGTAACTTCCTCACCAATATTTAAAAGACCAATTTTAGGATCTTTTATACCAGCTACTTTAGTAGCATAAATATATCCTAAGAGTGCATTCTGTACGTAGGTTTCCACTTTAGGCTGCGCACTAGCTCCTGAATCAATGAGATAGGTATAACCACCTTTTTGATTAGGAATAGGCGTTAAAATAGCAGGGCGCTCAATACCTCGAATACGCCCAATTCCTAAAAGCCCCGCTGTAACCGCTGCCCCTGTAGAGCCAGGAGCTACCAAAGCGCCGCACTCTCCATTTTTAACCAGCCGCGCTCCGACAGAAACAGAAGCGTCTTTTTTCTTTCGATAGGCCATGCCAGGATGTTCGCCCATTTCAATTACTTCTGATGCGTGATGAATCTCAATAAGTGGATTTTGATCTTCATGATTCTTTTTTAAAATAGGACGAATCTGCTCTTCATCGCCTACAAGAACCACGGGGATTTTCCATTCCCTTACTGCTTCAATGGCACCTAAAACAATTTCCAGCGGCGCAAAATCTCCTCCCATAGCATCAACAGCTATTTTTTCCATGGGACGCCTCCATTAATTCAACATTTCCATAATAAATTTGGCTCGATATACTTCTGAGTCACCATCAAAGAAGCTAATGTAAATATGTTTTTTATTGCCTCTAACTAAAACAATACGCCCTTTGACAACCAAAGTAGTTCCTGGTTTCACAGGTATTTTATACTTAATATTTCCCACTTGGGTAGATGCAAAAGGCACACCGGCTACGGATTCTGCAAAAGCTGCAGAAGCACCATACATTTTCTCTGCCGACACAATCCCAGACCCATTAGCCATGTCTTCACTGGTTTGAAATAGACCAATTCCACTTTGCCCCACATGGATGTCTAACATTCGAATACCTTCTAGAGCTCCCAATGGGTGACTGGAAACAAGTTGCTCCATCCGGTTTCGCATTTGTGGAATTCCCAAAATTTGTCTATCCAAACGAATGGTAGCAGCGGATACAGAAAATTTTTCTGCCAGATCCCCATCTGTCAGACATGGATTTTGGCGAAGTAAATTCTGTATAGCATTTCGTCTTTCATTTTTATCCATTTTCATTTTTCTGCTCACATTTATCACCTGCTGATAATACTATACCACAAGGTGTCAAGTTTCGCACCACTCAATCAGAAAAATAAAAATAATGATTACGTTTTGTAAATAATCTACTTATATGCGCCATAGTCATGGATATATTCCAAAGAAATATGCCTTCAAAACAATTATTTCATTCTTTTTTCTATATCACCTTTCAGTACTGCAAAATGGCTAATTGTTTTTTTTATACGAAAAATGAGCTAATTTACACGCTATTTTAAGTACCAGTTTTTATTACCAGGTGATAATTTAAACTACTATATAATTTTTGTATGAGATAATAATCATTAATTTTTCAAAATCAGGATTGACTTATTTCATTTCATAGCATAAACTACAGTAAATACAGGATATCTTACATTTGATACTTTGTCAAACGTAATTTTCAAATTGTATGTATTATTTTGCTATTCCATTTATTGATTTTGATAGGAATAAAAATCAAACATCTTGATAGTTTGCTATCTTGTAGTAATTAATACATTTTCTAATCAAACCAATAAAGCTATAGCTATATGTAGGAGAATATATGATGACATTACCGAAATTGCATATTGGAAATTTAACTGCTTCTGTACCGATTGTACAAGGCGGAATGGGTATCGGAGTTAGTTTATCTGGTTTAGCAAGCGCTGTTGCCAATGAAGGTGGCATAGGAGTTATCTCTGCTGCAAATATCGGTTTTAATGAACCAGATTTTAAGACCAATACCGTAGAGGCCAACCTGCGTGCACTCAAGGATCAGTTAAAAAAAGCGAGAGATAAAGCTAAAAAGGGAATTATTGGCGTCAATATTATGTCAAGAGGTCAGCACTATGAAGAGTATGCCCGCTGTGCAGCCAAAAATGGTGCTGATATTATTTTCACCGGTGCAGGTCTTCCTTCCGACCTTCCCACCTGTGTAGAAGGTACAAATACCAAAATTGCACCTATCATTGGTTCCCCAAAAGCAGCTAGGGTTATTTTAAAACTTTGGGATCGTCACCATCATCGCACAGCTGATATGCTCGTCATTGAAGGACCAAAAGCTGGCGGCCATCTTGGCTATACCAGAGAGGAAGTCAAAGAACATGCGCATGATGGATATGAAAAAGAAATCAAGGAAATTCTATCTGTAGTCAAAGAATTTGAAGAAAAATTTCAGAAAAAAATTCCTGTTATTTTTGGTGGTGGCGTTTTTACCAAAGAAGATATTCAGCATTATTTGTCCTTAGGACTTTCCGGTGTGCAAATGGCCACTCGTTTTGTTGCCACCAAAGAATGCGATGCAGCTGATGCATTCAAAGAAATGTATGTCCATGCCAAAGAAAGTGATATCACCATCGTTCCTAGTCCAGTACATATGCCAGGAAGAGCTTTGCTGAATCCTTTTGTTAAGACTGTATTACAACATCGCATTCAACCTACGAGTTGTTTCCACTGCCTTAAGACTTGTGATCCAAACACCACTCCTTACTGCATTACCATGGCTCTCATTCGTGCAGTACGAGGAGATGTAGACCACGGTTTGGTATTCTGCGGTGCTAATGCCTGGAGAATTAACAAAATCGTATCCGTCCATGAATTGATACAGGAACTGACAGCTGACTAATTCATATATGACAATGCAAAAACACCAAGGAATGTTTGTTTACTAAACATTCCTTGGTGTTTTTATTGTTTATAGAAAAACTCAGAGGTACTAGCAATTGGTTACCAAAGTCTAACAGCTGGTTTCTTATCCGGATCATCACCAAAACGATGAATGGTATCCACGAAACGAACGGTACCAGTCTTATAGCGAAGTACCAGTGTGCTGGTACGAGCGCCATTACCAAAATAGCGAACACCTTTCAGCATGTTGCAATCCGTAATAGCGGTTTCGGAGAAAATGCAATCGTCCCCCTTCACCAAATCATCCAAAGTCAAGACCTTATTGGGATCAGTAATTCCCATTTCATGAAGTCTTCTAATCTCCTCTTCTGTATGAGGAAGAAGTTTAGCCTGCATATCGCCGCCAAGACATTTTAAGCCAACAGCAGCCAAAACGCCTTCCGGAGCACCGCCAGATCCCAATACCATATGGATACCGCTTCCCTGGATACCGCAATCGATGGATGGCACTACATCACCATCGGTAATCAAGCGAATTCTGGCACCAGCTGCACGAGCTTCTCGAATAATCCCTTCATGTCTTTCTCTATCCAATACCACAATGGTAAGATCAGAGATTTCTCTATCCATCGCCTTGGCTACACGTGTCAAGTTTTCTGTCACTGATGCATTAATATCAATACATCCCTTAGCTCTTGGACCTACACAGATTTTCTGCATATACATATCGGGTGCATGTAACAGACAGCCTTTCGGTGCAATAGCCAGTACAGCAATAGCTCCATTCTGTCCCTTAGCCACCAGATTGGTACCTTCTACTGGATCTACCGCAATATCGACTTCTTCACCGCCTGCACCTACATGTTCCCCAATATAAAGCATCGGTGCTTCATCAATTTCGCCTTCACCAATAACTACTGTGCCAGAAACAGGAGTCTTAGCGAACTGCTGGTGCATACCATCTACAGCAGCCTGGTCAGCCCCTTCTTTATCTCCCAGCCCCATCAGGCGACCACTCAGAAGAGCAGCCTGTTCAGTAATTCTTACAAATTCCATGGAAAGTTGTCTGTTCATTGTTTGCCTCCACAATAGTATACTTTCTTTTAAAAAGTTGCCTTTATTATATCACACTTATTAAATTAATGTAGTATACACTTATTATTTTTAAGAAATTTCTAATATTATGAATAGGTTTGCCATCTACTAGTAGAAGAAACATAAAAAAGATTCTTCATCCACATGTAAACACAATCACACCCATAGTTATTTAAAAAAAAGATAACCATATATACGGCCACAAAAAGGGACTGTGACAAAATGCGAAAGTATCTTGCCACAGCCCCTTCCTATTTCATGGGATATATTGAGCCTCTAGTTCTAGGTATTAGTTGTTTATTTCAAAGAGCTAATACATCTCATCTCTATGACTAACCACCCGTTACTTGTGCCTTATACCTCTTAAGCTTTTCACTCAGCCTGAGAACTTCCCGCCAAAAAGCGCTTAAAAGAGCGTACCTTAGGTTCTTTATGTCTAGAATGCAGTAGAGTCACCTGGCTATAATGGCCAATTACTTTTGGATCCCCAATTTCTTTTCTATAGCACTATAAAAATCAGGGGATTCAAAACCATACCGCCAGTATGCTACACCGGCCAACCCATAAGATTCTCCTAACTTGATTTTTTCATAAAGAGAATCTACATCTTCGAGCCACACTTTATGAGACTCTCCATTTTCTGTCCAAGAAGCCACATTTTGACGCTTCTTTTTATCCCACAGGGGATGAAGATTATGATTTTTGATATAATCCCCCGTATATTGCAAGGTTAAGACAGAAGATCGCAGAGCACCGGTCTCCCCTTTCCACACGCGGGTGTAGAAAGGCAATCCTAATACTAATTTTTTCGGTGGGATTTCTTGCAGCAACCGTTTAATGCCCCCATCAAGCCAATCATACGAGGCAACAGAACCAGCTTGCTGACTAGCCGCTGGGGTTTCATCATATCCCATCACCACTTGGTAATCTGCCCATTGGGACAATGCTTTTCTATCATAACATAAACTCCAATTGGGAGAACCTTCACAGTAAACGGTAATATCAACGGAAAGTTCCTTTCCCGCATCATGAAGAGGCTGCGATAAGGTTTTGATAAACTGGGTAAATCGATCTTTGTCTTCCAGGTTGATATTTTCAAAATCAATATTATAACCAGGAAGCCCATACACTTCTGCTACAGCTGCCAATCGGGAAGCCCAGTTTTTGATTTTAGCGGTATCTTTCAGAAAAGCAGAGGTCGCATCGGGATCAAAATCATTGTGAATCAGAGGCATGACTTCATAATGATTTTCTTTGGCTGCTTTTAAATAAGAAAAATTATAGGCTCTATGAATTCCTTCTAGCTCTTTATAACTTCCCCAAGTCGGTGACATAATACGTCGTCCTGCTTTTTCAGAAAAGTTAGGCTTATCTGGTGAAAAATTAGAATCTGGATCCCAAAGAAGAATCACATTATCCTGAGCTGCGTTCTTCTCTTTTTTACTTTTTTTCAGCTTAATATATTTCTTCTTTTCATTATATTCATAAGAAAGCCCTGCTTGGGAAGCAAAATAAGAAAAATCTACATAACTATTTCCATCAATGACTTTTTTAGGAATATCTACAGTTTCAGAAGTTTTATCATGACCAGAAGGAAGTGTCACCACCCATGTCTGATTTTCTTCCTTGATTTTCCATTTTTTCCCTGCTTCTAAGACGCTTGGCTTGGTGTAAACAGTCCCGTCTACCAGAACCGCTTTATCCTTTACTCCCTGCCCTTTAACCTGTAACACCGTGGTATTTTGTGCAGATGCACTAAAAGGAATGGCTAAAAATAAAAAAATAGAACTACTAAGACATATTTTTTTTAAATTTAACAAAATGATTTCACCTCACAGGAAAATTGACGCATTAATGGAATCATTGTCTGAGTATCAAGAGCTTGATAGATATCTTCTGGTGTTTTTATAGAATAATCCCATGTCTGCAAAAATTGTTCGAAGGCAAGTTGTAATTTTCTTACCGATTTTTCTTCTTTAGGCAGTTTAACATGACGTCCCAATCCTTTTTCCATAAGGACTTTCATCATCACTGGTCTAAAATAATACTCTAAAAAGCAGGTCTCAATCCAATATTCATGATGGGTTCTTTGAAATCTGACAGTTTTAGGCATAAATTTCATATATAAATCTAAGCCATCTACTGTACCACCCCAAAAATCACTAAATGCTTCATCATATTCTCCATCGGTTTGTTGCTCTATAAAAGCAAGAGCATCTTCTTCTATGATGTGAATTTTCTCTTTATGCGGAAATTGGGGTAGTAATTTCTCTTTAAATAAAGAAATCACGTGAGGATTCATTTCAACGATAGTGACAGATTCTACATTTGATTTTTCTGCCACCATAAAAGCATAATAGCCCAATCCCAATCCATAGGTAATCACACGGCCATGAGCTCTAGCAATAGGTGCTTCCATGGATTCGATCTCACTCATGACTACACTCATCCACACATTTCCCTTTTCAAGAAGCACAGGGAATGAAACGTGTCCATCAAAAAATCCTATATCTGCATACCCAAAGGGATCTGAAGAATCAAATTTTTTATGATAGGTTTGAAAAAATTCACCAGCTAAGTAATCTGTGGTAGTAAGCGTGATATCTCCCTTTTGTATAGTCGGCGCTTTGATATGTGTATAATAGGGATTTTTTGTAACCATCGATGAATCGTAATACTTGGTATGCTTCTGAATCTCCGTAAAAAGAGCTTCCCATACATCATCAGGGCTCATAGACTCTAAGAGCTCAGAATATGGTCTCATTTCTTCCGGGACTTCGCAAAGATTATCTATAGCCCCATCAATCGTATCAGCAAAACCTGTACTGATAACAGCTTCAAGCAATGCATCGATTCCCTCTTTTTTGAGTTCATCAAAATTTAAATCTGATACATATAACTGATCAGCCACTTCTCCAAGCATAATATCTCCTGCCGTAATCGCTAAAAGATATTTTTTCCATAAGTAGGAAATTGTTTGTTGCACTTCCTGATTTCGTACAATATACATGAATCTATTCCTTTATCATGACAACTGGTGACTGATTTTTATAGTCTAAGTCAAATACATCATTTTCTATAGTCATAGCGCATCACAGGCTTTATAACTGATTCATCATGGCTTCTACATCCCCTAAGCTTTCCACGCTAGAAAGACCTACAGCGGCTGCCACAACCATTAACATAGCCAAAATCAAGAAAAATAAAACCACCAATACATAAGGTGTCAATGCCACGAGGAAAGACTTCCCTATGCTAAATCGATAATTTTGTCCAATCGCTACAACATCCAGATAAAAAGCCCAGAGGAAAATAATAAAACTACCAATACCGCTCAAGACGGATATACCAAAATTATCCAGGAAGGAGAAAAAAACAGAAAAAGCAAAAGGCAAAGAAGCAGCCATAAAACCAGCTGTAATCCCTCTAGCCGTTCCTAACCCACCCAATAGGCCAGAAATATAATCAATGACAGCACTATGAATGAGCAAACTAAATCCCATGAATAATACCACAAGAATAAATTGCCATATCAATCCAGGGCCTTCCTGAAAGGCAGATAAGGCAGTGAGTATCATCACAAATATCCAAAAGAAAAAGGCTTCTTTGAGTTTTTCTTCTCCTGTAATATAGGAAAGTGCCGTTTTGGGTGTAGTCAGTAAAGAAAAAGCCAAATCAAGAAAATAATTCATACAGACTCCTTTATCACAAACACGATGTATCACCTTGGCATCACTATGAATAAAGCTTCATTTTCTAAATATAGATCGCCCATTTCATAGTGACTATCCTGTGATATATCAATAGGAATAAAAAGAATATGCTTCCCTATTATATTCCCTCCTACTTATTGAATCGATGGAACGCTTGACTCTGTCATAGATTTTTTGAAGTTATCTGCCATAGCTTTTCCAAAAATCTGAGCCATGTCCTGGGATTCACCTCTAAGAATCCCCTTAAGAGACATCGCTCCATTGGTATATGATTTAGTAGGAATATTTTCTTCTGTTATACCACCACTGCTAGCTGCATAATTCAAAGCATCATAATAATTTCCCATGGCATCAACCAATCCCAAATCTTGTGCTTGCTTGCCAGTCAGGATGCGACCATCTGCAATGGATTTGACTTTATTTTCATCCATATGACGGCCATCTGCCACGGTCTGTACAAATTGATGATAAATATCATCCACCATGGTCTGCAACATTTCTCTTTCTTCTCCAGTCATAGGACGATACATGGATAAAATGTCTTTATGGGCGCCACTTTTGATTTTGTCGTTTTTCACACCTAATTTTCCCATCAAATCTTCAATATTGTTGTAATCCATATATACGCCAATGCTGCCAGTGATGGTGGCAGGAGATGCAAAAATATAATTTCCCTTGCTGGCAAGCCAGTACCCAGCAGAAGCACACATATCTCCCATGGAAATAATAATAGGTTTTTTACTGCTGCGAATCTTATCCATTTCTTCTGCAATTTCCTGGGTTGCACCAGTAGAACCACCGGGGCTATTGATACGAACTAAGATGGCTTTTGCCTGTGGATCTTGCCGAGCTTCTTTCAGCTGTCTCATGATTTCTTCACTAGAAGAACCGCCGCTCCCCCCCAGCATGGAATCTGCTTCTGGTCCACCATAAATAGCACCATCAATGCGCACGACAGCCACATATCCCTTCCCAGAAGCTTTATTTTCTGCTGATTTCCATAAAGGAGAAGTTCCTGCTGCAACAGCGGCTAAAAGTAACAACCCTAAAATGAAAATCATCCATTTTCTTTTGGCTTGTATATTCATATACATATATAACCTCCTTTTCAATAGCCAAATTATAGCACGAATGAGAAAGATTGTATAATTGAGAATCTTAAAGCATGACTTAGGATTCGTCAATCAAATTCCATAACCACGACAAGAAATAGGACTAAAGCCTATGACAAGCTTCACCGTGATTTTTAGATTTACATTGCTTTTGCAGGTCTATCAGTTTATCATTATATGTACTATACCAAAAGAAGCTCATAGACAGTTTAGATGTGAATAGGTAGAATGTTGGATTCTACATTCATAACAGTCAAGATAAGGAGTATCAATGAATAAAAATGGGATGGCCCTGAAGGCCTTGCAAGAAGCTTTGCCATGTACCTTACCAGTATTTGCTGGTTTTTGGTTGGTAGCATTTGCTTATGGATTTTACATGCATACCTTAGGATTTTCTTTTTGGTATCCCATGTGCATGGCTATGATTATTTTTGGAGGGTCCCTAGAATTTATTACCGTATCCATGTTACTTTCCCCTTTTGCGCCATGGCAAACATTTTTGGTCGCATTGACCGTCCAAGCTCGTCATTTATTTTACGGATTATCTATGCTTGATAAATATAAGGGAACTGGCTGGAAAAAGCCATTGATTATTTTTATGATGTGTGACGAAACCTTTGCATTGAACTATACAGCTACCATTCCCCATCATATTGATCGGAGTTGGTATTATTTTTGGGTTTCTTTTCTAAATTATTTCTATTGGGTCTCTGGTGCTGCACTGGGAGGATTATTAAGTTCCTTCATTCACTGGGATACAAAGGGATTAAGTTTTGTCATGACCACCATGTTTGTCGTCATTTTTTTAGAGCAATGGTTAAAAGAAGGAAAACACTACACAGCTATCATTGGATTGATTTCTTCTGTAGCTTGTCTTTATATCTTTGGAAAAGATTCCTTTATCATTCCTGCCATGGTGCTTATGTTGTTAATTATTAGTATTTTCCGGAGACCTATTGAAAAGGCAGGTGGATTTTTATGACAACTATGCCATTTGACGAACAGATATTAACCATATTAATTTGCGCCATAGCTACTATGCTGACTAGATTTCTCCCTTTCCTTTGTTTTAAACCAGGTAGCGAATTACCACCTTATGTGAAATACTTAGGAAAAGCACTCCCTTCTGCTATCTTTGCTATGCTTGTGGTCTATTGCCTTCGCGACACCTCTCTTTTGACAGGAAATCATGGAATCCCTGAAGCAATAGCCTTAGTAGTGACCACCCTCATTCATGTATGGAAAAGACAAATGCTACTTTCCATGTTTCTAGGAACTGTTTGTTATATGGTATTGGTACAAACCATATTTCAATAATAAAAATAAGAAAATGCTATCCCTATCATCAAAAAAGGAGCCGATCTGAATGATCGTCTCCTTTTTCTCATATAAATATCTATACTCCTATTCTGTAATAATCAATGGTTTCCTTTGACTCGATAATAAATCATACCTGCTGCCGCCACCTGTATCAAGGAGGCTATAATAAATACTGGTGCCATTTCTCCAAATAAAGTGGCAATACCACCTCCTAAAAGAGGGCCCATACAATTTCCAATATTCATCGCCGCTGCATTGATCCCATAAGCACTTCCTCTTTCGTCTGGCGCAATTACTTCTGGAATCGCACCGGCAATCGAAGTCATGCCGCCGATAGTAAAAAAGCCAAAACCAAACTGTCCTAAGCCAAATAAAAAGACGGTAGGTGCTAAGTATTGAATACCAGAAAAGAAACCAGCTCCTAAAAAGGACCATATCATGGCGGTATAAAATCCTCTTTTTTCACCAAGCCTTCCCCAAAATGGTCCTGCTAGTATCCCGGCTACCCCAGCAGCGCCACATATCAATCCAGATTCCAAAACTGGATCGCCCTTTCCACTGGTTAATTCCATTACATGTACAGCAATCAGTGGATTAATGATTAACATAGCGCACTGATTGACAATCATGAGTGCAATGAGCTTCATAAAAGAACTGTTTTTAGATAAATAGCGAAAAGAAGTCAAAATACCAGGCTTCTTTTCTTTTTTCTTTCTATTCTCTACAGGTGGTTCTTTCACACAGAAATAAACCAATAAGAAGGCTAATAAATCCACAAAAGCTGCCAATAGAAAGGGCATCCGCAATCCTACGGCAGAACCCAATATACCTCCTAAAAAAGGGCCCATCATCGTCCCAGCGCTGCGACCTCCTAGCAGAATGCCAATAGCGGTTCCCGCATGACTGCCAGCAATTTCAGATAACAGCGCCTGAGAAATAGGAATGAATCCAAAAGAAAATCCTTGAAATAACCTGGTTCCCAAAAGTTCTAATGGAGTTTGGCAAAAATAAGATAAGAAATAGGAAATGGATAAGCAGGCTGCCGCACGAAGAATCATCTTTCTCATGCCAAATCGATCGGCCAAGGCACCCCAGATAGGCATAACGATGGCTCCCATCACAAACATGCCAGACACCACCACTGAATTCCATAATGCCACATTATCATTGGTTGCGCCAAGTTCCAATAAAAAAAGTGGCAAAAAAGGAAATACCAAAGTGGCGCTTCCTCCAATGCAAGACGCTCCTACCGCAGAAGCAAAAATAGTCTTGCGAATTTCTGTATCTGATAACGTCGTACTCGTCATAGAAATCCTCTCTATTAGTATAAAAACTTTCATTTTTTAGTATCTATCGCAATCCATGGCAACACATCACGTCATTTCTTTATCATAAACAATCTCATATGCCCGTTATCTTTTGGGATAGATGTATATGCTATGCATTATAGGACGAACCAACCATGGTGTAAAATACATATTCCCATATGAATGATTGGCATTATTGATAGGCTGCTATAGAATCCGAAGGTATGATTTCTCTAGCTATGACCAAGCTAAATAAAAAAATAAATTGATTTAAGCAAGCAAAAAGGAGCACCTTTTGTGCTCCTTTGGTGTGGTGACCGGTATGGGATTCGAACCCATACTCTCTGCGCTGAGAACGCAGCGTCTTAACCGTTTGACTAACCGGCCATATGAAAGTAATTATAAACGATAGTTTCTTAAATTTCAAGACAAAGTTTTATTTTAGATATTGCCAGCCAATGACTGCGTCAAATATTAATATTAATGTTAATGGTTAATGGTTGATGGCTTGTCAGTCATGAAAAGTCAAATAACTAACAACCATCAACCATCCATTTTCTTTCAAAGAAAAGACAGCCTACATCATTTCTACTATCTATTTCTTATTTTTTTCGTACAGTACCAAAAGTCCCTTCAAAGTCAACATAGGATCTACCACATCAATGGTTTTAGAGGATTTAGCTATCAGCGTAGCTAGGCCGCCAGTGGCAATAACTTTGACATTGGGTTCCTTCAATTCCTGTTTAATGCGATTGACAATTTCATCAATCTGCCCTACAAAGCCATAATAAATGCCAGCTTGCATAGCGGATACTGTATTTCTGCAAATGATATTAGGGGTCTTAACCAATTCGATACGTGGTAATTTAGAAGCTCTCTGGAATAGAGCTTCCATGGAAATACCTATACCAGGCGCAACGGCCCCACCTAAGTAATTTCCCTTATTATCCACGACGCAAAATGTAGTAGCTGTTCCCATATCAATAATAATCAAAGGACAATTGTATTCCGCGATAGCGGCTACGGCATTCACAATACGATCAGCACCTAATTCCTTTGGATTATCATATAAAATATTTAAGCCAGTCTTGATACCAGGTCCGACCAAAATAGGTTTGGTATGGAAATATCGCTGTGACATGGTTTCCAAAATAGGAATAATCGGCGGAACTACAGTAGAGATAATAATATCTTCCACTTCACTAAAGTCCAAACCATTTAAGCGAAATAGTGTACCCAAAAGAGCTGCATAGCCATCAGCCGTCTGCAGTGCATCGGTAGCTACACGCCAATGTTTAATTAATTTTCTATCTTTATATACACCACAAACAATATTCGTATTTCCTACATCAAAAGCAAGAAGCATTCAGATCTCCTCCAATAACATGGTATGGTAACCATAATCTTGACCAATTGGAAGCTATGTAGAATCAAAACATAGATTGACACCCGGAAAATATCTGATTCCATGATTGCTTCCTGCTAAAAGACCTATGTCATAAACCCAAGGTCTCCTTTGTGTCATGAGTATAATGCAACAAAGTTTGGATTCTGTCAAGTGATTTCAGTCAATTTCTTTCATTTTTAGATATGAATTATGGAATTAATAACAAATCAGTTATGGAGTAAGCGATCATTCAATCATTTTCTTACACATATAAAATATATGGCAAAAAGAAATCCTACGCTCTCCTTCCATTTTTTCCTTATCATACTTCATTTCTCATAAATCAATCAAAAAGCAGCCCCCTTTTCTAGGGTGCTGCTTCTTAAATATCTTGATCAATGGTTCACTGCTGCATAAAAACCTGCCTGATTTAAAGACTGTCTAATTTTAGTCCCCAAAAGAACACCTAAGACCACTTTAACTAAATCAAAAGGAATGAAGGGGAAAGCCGTCATCGTAAGAGCCGTCAAAAGCGGCATTTCTTTTCCCAATCCATACTGGAAGTAAAGGATAAACCAAAGAGTACCTAATACATAACAGGAAATCAGGCCTACAAGGGCAGAAGAAATTTGACGAATAAAGTGACCTTTTTCTGCCAAACGGAAACCACTGATCCAGGCCATCAAAATAAATCCCACATAGTATCCACCTACCGGTGAGAAAAAGATGCCTGGTCCCGCTTTCCCCATAGTCAAGACGGGAACGCCCAATACGCCCAGAAGAAGCCACAGGGAAATAGAGATAGCCCCCCATTTTCTTCCCAGTACACCGCCAGCTAACGCACAGACAAAACTCTGCAAGGTAATCGGCACGGCTCCAATAGGAAATGTAAACTGTGACAAAATCGCCATAATACCAGCAAATAAAGCGGCTGTGATCATATTGTGCATTTGACTCTTTTCCAAGTTAAGACTTCCTTTCATAGGAGAAAATGAATGACTATGGGCTCAATCAATAGAATGGTAAGGAAGCGCCCAAGTATCAATTACTTTTCCATATACCTGCCAAGTTACCTTTTAGGAATCGGTGCATCCACAGGACGAATCGATACGTCTCCTGCCAATACTCTTTCTACTTTTTTACCTGTATCTACCAAAAGACAACCATCTTTATCAATATCCACGGCTTTTCCTGTATAGTTTTCATCGCCACAGATGACCCGTACTTCCTGCCCAATGGTCACAGATAAAGTTTTCCAATCTTCCAAAACTTTATCAAAGCCCTGGTTTTGTGCGATGTCATATTCTTTTTCTAATTCCGCTAAAATAGCAGCCAGGAGATCTTTTCGAGATACATCGATGCCTTCATTCAAGAAGGAAGTCGCTCCTTCCCTGAAATCTTCAGGAAATTCATTTTTCTTCATTCCTGTATTGATACCGATCCCCATGATGATATAATCAATTTTTTCCATAGAAGCAGACATTTCAGTCAAAATACCAACCAGCTTCTTGCCATGATATAAAATATCGTTAGGCCACTTGATGCCTGCATCAGCAAGGCCCAGACGGCGAATCCCGCGACAAACACCTACAGCTGCCAGCAAAGTACA
>DJPC01000161.1:2947-10388 GCA_002439665.1 Dialister sp. UBA6422 | reverse complement strand
CCTTCCAGAGGAAGAGGGCTTTCCGCTAACATGGATTCCGCTAGAAAAATGTTTCCCGTGAAACCTAGATGTGACGAACTCCGGGCCTAATCCCTAGGGCCTAGCTACTAATCCCCAGCCACTAGTCACGAGTCACCAGCCACCCAAAATTTTCCCTTGACATTTCCCTCATCATCCGATACAATGAACGCATATCACAAAAGTGTTGATGGAAAAAAGTACGTATTTCTGATTTTTAAAGAGAGCCGGCATGGGTGGGAACCGGTAAATAGGAAATAGGGAAGTTCTTTCCTGAACTACCTTGCTGAACATGAAGTAGGCTTGGTCGGGGTGACTTGCGTTACAGAGTCGAGAGTTGATCTGATTAAGATGAATGAGGGTGGTACCACGGTGAATCCGTCCCTTAGGTACCATCCTCTTTTTATTTGATTCAGATAATTTGGGTGGTACCGCGATTTCATCGTCCCTTGCTTCATAGAAGCAAGGGATTTTTTGTTAGGCACTACTGGAAGTCGCACAACAAGGAACAGTCATGAGCCCAATGGTAGGATAGTAGAAAAGAAGAGGGGAAGCCAAATGAAAACATGGATGAGAGCAGGCATTATAGCAGCATTGGCAGGAATTACATTGATTTATAGTGGATGCGGAAATACAAACCCGCCCAGCAGTCAGTCTTCTGGTAAGAAGCAGGTCGCAGTTGTACAAATAATGCAGCACGGCTCTTTAGATGCAGCGAACAAAGGAATGATCGATGGTCTAAAGGAAAGGGGATATGGTCCTGACAAGGTCGATATAGACCAGCAGAATGCCCAAGGGGATCAGTCCAATTTAAAGAGCATTGCTTCTAGATTCAAGAGCAATAAGCCAGATATTATCTTTGGTATTTCTACGCCGGCGACACAGGCTGTAGCCAATGAAATTAAGGACATTCCTATTGTGGGCTGTGCTATCACTGATTTTGAGACAGCTAAGTTAGTGAAATCCAATGCCAAACCAGAAACCAATGTGACAGGCGTCAATGATCGAGGGCCTGTAGAAAAACAGGTGGATATGGGTAAGGCTTTCGTTCCTGATGCTAAAGCTATGGGACTGCTCTATTGTTCTAGTGAAGTAAATAGTGAAATCCAAGCGAATCAGGCGAAAAAACATGCAGAATCTATGGGGCTTTCTGTGGTAGAACGGACTGTCTCTTCTGTGAATGATATCCAGCAGGTGGCAGAATCAATGGTTGGACAGGTCGATTTCATCTATGTCCCTACTGATAATGTACTGGCTTCCTCTATTCCTACTTTGGTCAAAGTCACAGATCCAGCCAAGATTCCTGTTATTGTAGGAGCTGACAGCATGGCACGCGATGGGGCTTTGGCCTCCCTTTCCGTAGAATTTTATAAATCTGGTGTTCAGGCAGGCCATATGGCAGCGGATATCCTTTCTGGTAAGAGTAAACCAGAAGATACTGCCGTGCAAGATCCGGAAGTTTACGAAGTCATTATTAATAAAAAGAATGCAGAGCTTTTAGGCATTCAGATTCCAGAAGAATATAAAGATGCAACCCTTGTAGAATGATGGTAACTAGGGATTGGAGTAGCCTTTTGGATACAAATATTTCAAGAAATATTTCGTAAGTGAAAATGAGATGACAAAACTCTTCATATGTAGAAAGGAAGGATAGAAGATGAGAAGTTGGATGAAATATGGAGCAGCTGCTTTGCTGGCAGCCGGATTGGTTATGGGAAATACTTGTGATGTGTGGGCTTCGCATTTAGAAGATATTGCAGCGCGCGGTACGATTCGTATCGGTACGACAGGGGATTATCGCCCCATGTCTTATAAAAATCAGCAAACCGGTCAATATGAAGGCTTTGATGCAGAACTATCCCAGAAATTGGCGGATAGTTTGCATGTAAAAGTAGAATACGTGCCCACCACTTGGAAAACATTGGCGAAAGACACGAAGGATGGCAAGTTTGACGTTGCCCTTTGCGGAATCACTCGTACCTTTGAACGAGAACAAACGATGGCTATGTCTGATGGGTATTTACTTTTTGGTAAGACCATTCTTTGCCGGGCAGGAGAAGAAAAGAAATACCAATCGGTTGCTGATCTCGATCGTCCAGAGGTGAAGGTGATGGTCAATCCAGGCGGCACCAATGAAAAATTTGCCAAAGCCCATCTGCCTCATGCCACTCTTCTGGTGCATGAACAGAATGCAGAAATTCCGGGGCTTATTGCAGAAGGTAAGGCAGATATCATGATTACCGAAACCATGGAAGCCAGAAAATATGTAAAGATAAATCCTAAATTGGCAGCTCCTTTGGTGGATCATCCTTTTACAAAGAGTCGATTCGGAGTTCTTATGGCTAAAGGAGATCAAGATTTTTTGAATTATGTCAATTTCTTCTTGGCAGAACTGGAAACAGATGGAACCATGGATGCTTTAGAAGACACATATATTAAATAAAAGTATGTAGTATATATCAAATCAGTGGTTAATCAAAAAGAAGGAATGTCACAATGAAGAAATGGATGAAAATCAGTATGGCAGCAGCACTGGCAGCAGCTGCGCTTGTGTATGGAGGATGCGGAAGTGATCATGCTAAAGGAGGAGACTCATCTGGCAAAATGAAAATCGGTGTGGTACAAATTGTGCAGCATGGATCACTGGATGAAGCCAATCGTGGATTTGTAGATGGTTTGAAAGAAAGAGGATATGGTCCTGATAAAGTAGATATTGATCAAGAAAATGCCCAGGGAGATCAGTCCAATTTAAAAACCATTGTATCTCGCTTTAAGGCTGAAAAACCAAAATTGATTTGTGCCATTGCTACACCAGCTGCTCAGGCAGCAGCCAATGAAATCAAGGATATTCCCATTGTAGGTACAGCGATTACTGACTATACTACCGCGAAATTGGTACAAAATGATGAAAAACCAGGGGGAAACCTGACTGGGGTTAGTGACCTAGCATCCATGGATGCACAAATGGATTTAGCTAGTCAATTGGTGCCAAATGCCAAAAATGTGGGATTGATTTATTGTTCCAGTGAAGTCAATAGCGAAGTACAGGCCAATATGATGAAAGCCTATTGCAAAGACCATGATCTTCATGTAGAAGAACGCACTGTCAATAATGTGAATGATATCCAGCAAGTAGCAGAATCATTGGTGGGCAAAGTGGATTATATCTACGTACCTACGGACAATACCTTAGCCTCCTCCATTCCTACGCTGATGAAAATCACGGATGCTAATAAAATTCCTGTCATCGTAGGTGCAGATATTATGGCTAAAGATGGGGCCCTGGCTGCTCTTTCTGTGGATTACTATCAGTTAGGGAAACAGACAGGGGCCTTGGCAGCTGATATTTTGGATGGAAAGGTTAAACCAGAAACAGCAGCCATTCAGCATCAGAAAGAATATACCATTGTGATTAATAAGAAGGATGCTGATATATTGGGTATCCAGATTCCAGAAGATATTGCTAAAAAAGCAAATATGGTATGATTTTTCAAATTTAAATGATAAAAATGCCTTATGGATGATTGTGTACATCCATAAGGCATTTTTATATGGGAAATCATCAAATAGGAAATAAAAGTTATATGTATGTTGTTATTTCCTTCTAGAAAAAAGTTTTTCCCATGACGAGATAGCGATAACGAGTACCCATTTAACATATTTTGAAATGGAGAAATATGTTGCTTTTTATATTTTTCATTCCATACTTTTTTTCAAAGTGATTTTTAAACATGTGGAGCAATATGAAGATGGAAAAGATGATGTGATTTTATCTGGCGCTGATGGATTGGCTTTCTCAATTTTTTGTTTTTCTCTTGCTGTTTCTGTGTTATAATACCAATAAGTATATCTATTTCTACCAAGAAACATATACTCAAATTTCCAATAAAAGAAGGTGGGGCTATGTCGGAGATCAAGGAAAGATTAGCCCATGTCATGGACCAGATAGAAACGGCGAAAAAGAAGTCTCCCTATGGGCAGGATGTGACTTTAGTCGCTGTGACTAAATTTCATCCCTTAGAAGATATGGAGGAAGCCATTGCTCTAGGAGTGAAACAGGTCGGTGAAAATCGAGTCCAGGAAATGGAAGAAAAGCATCAAGCCCTTACGGTTCCTGTTATTTGGAATTTGCAGGGCCATTTGCAAAAAAATAAAGTAAAAAAAGCGGTAGCTATAGCTGACTTAATTCAGTCTGTTGATTCAATTTCTATTTTAAAAGAAATTGATAAACGAGCTGGAGAAATCCATAAAGTACAACGCATTTTACTGGAATTTAATATTTCTGGTGAAGAGAGTAAATATGGTTTTGCTATAGATGACTTGCTACCTGTAGTGGAAGTAGCTAAATCTCTTCCACACCTGCAGGTGGTAGGACTTATGTGTATGGCGCCAAATTATGCTGATGTAGAATTGACTCGCCCTATATTTCATAAGGCCCATCAAATGTGGGATACATTGAAAACCTATTTTCCTAAGGGACAGATCTCTATTCTGTCTATGGGAATGACCCATGATTTTATGATTGCTATTGAAGAAGGAGCCACTATGGTTCGTATTGGTACTGCTATTTTTGGAGAGCGCCAATATCATTGAGAGGAGAAAAAAGCATGAGCTTATTGGATAAGTTTAAAGATCAGTTTGTCGACCATGATGATGAAGAATTAGAGGAAGAATTGGCTGATGAAACAGCTCCGGTCAATCCGGCGGCTCCGGTTCCTCCTAGGGCAGCTGTTCGCGGTATTGGTCATACTGCTGTTCCAAGGCAGCCGGCCAAACCATATACTATGGTTGTGGTGAGCCCAAAAAGTTACAATGATGCTGAAAAAATCGGAGACCATTTGAAAGCTATGCGTCCAGTGGTCATGAATATGGAAAAAACAGATGCTGACGAAGCGCAGCGGATCGTCGATTTCGTACAGGGCATTATGTATGCTTTAGATGGTCGTATTGATCAGATTTCTGAAAGTATTTATCTCTGCGCGCCGAATAATATGAGTGTGTCTCGGGAAAATTTTGCCGCTTTTTCTGATCAGCAGCAAACACAGAGCGCTGCTCCCGCTCCACAGTGGAATGGTCAGGCTCCCCAGGGACCACAGGCACCTGAAGCTTGATGTCACTTGTAACTCGTGGTATCGAGTGGTTTAAAAGCCAGTTCGTTAGCCAGGAAGAACTTTATGAAACACCAGAGATACCACACAAAGAGGTGGATGATAGTCCTGCGGCAGGCGCGCTACCGGTAAGAAGCATTCGCCCTTTGGAAGTGATGGTGGTGATACCTTCTTCTTATTCTGATGCTAGGCATGCTGTAGATGCATTGGCCAAAGGGAAGGTTGTTATTATCGTATTAAACGATAGTGTAGATGATGAGACGGCTAGCCGTTTTGTGGATTTTATGAGCGGGGCTGTCTATATGGCTCACGGAAGTGCAGAACTCTTGAATGATGACGTCTTGATTTGTGCACCAGATACTGTACGACTAGATGAAGATAAACTGGCTTATGTATCGGGGATTCCTACATGGAAAGGACCGGACAAATGAAAAAAATACTGATGATTGGTTGCGGCGCTATGGGAGGAGCTATTCTTTCCGGTTGTCTTGCTAAAAATCTTTGGAAAAAAGAAGAGGTTTTTCTAAAAGAACACAATGAAGAAGCTTCTAAAGAGAAAGCAGTAAAGTATGGAGTCTTAGCATCTAAGGATGGCAGTGAAGCAGCTGAAGCAGATATTGTTATTTTAGCTGTAAAGCCCAATGTGGTCCCCTCTGTGCTGAAAGAAATTTCCCGGTATAAACCAGCCCGGGTTCTTTCTATTGCTGCTGCTGTTACGCTTGATACACTAGAGTCTTCCCTTCCTGAAGGGACGGAAGTGATTCGTGTCATGCCCAATACCCCCGCTTCTGTGGGAGAAGGGATGGCAGCTATTGCACCAGGGAAACTGGCTTCCAAGACTTTTATTCAAGAAGCGGAAGAGATATTTGCTGCCCTAGGAAGAGAAGCAGTAGTGAATGAACGGCAATTGGATGAATTGGGGGCTTTATCTGGTGCAGGCCCGGGATATGCCTTTGTCATTATTGACGCATTAGCTGATGCAGGCGTTTTGATCGGCCTTCCTAGAAAATTAGCGATTGAGGCAGCAGCACAGACTTTATATGGTGCGGCCAAAATGGTTTTGGAAACTGGAAAACATCCAGCAGAGCTGCGAGACCAAGTGACCAGCCCAGGGGGTACGACCATTGCTGGCATTCATGCCATGGAACAAGATGGTCTCCGTGCAGCTTTAATGGATGGAGTCAAAGCTTGTCTGGATAAGTCAGATAGGATGGCCCAAAAGAAGTAAGAAACGGTGAAGTAGTAGGAGAGGACATATCCATTTGTGTCTTCATTTTCCAGTTACTATCATCGCATCATGAAGCAGGAGTATAGCATTTTATGAAAGATAGAGAAAAGATTCTTCGATATTTTGCTGCTACCGGAGATGAGGCAAAAGATATGGCCATGAGGCTACTGGATTTGGCAGATTCAGTAGATCGTGGACGTCCTTTTGCCGTAGGTCCTTTCATGTCTCCTTTTGCAGCGCAGATTGGTCAAACCATTTCAGCCCATATGAAGACAGTGACTGCCAAAAGTTTTGGTGGCTATCATGAAGCAGAAAGAGTACGTATCGCTTTTGCAAGAGATGATTATGATGGTCCCATTGATTTTGGCATCACTCTTCTTTCTGTTACCTGGGATGGGCGGTATCGTCTCATTGGACACCGGGATGTATTGGGAGCTCTTATGGGACTGGGCATTGATCGTGCTGTTTTGGGAGATATTCTCATGCAAGGCGCAGGATGCCAGATATTGGTCGATACAGCTATGGCAGAATGGGTGAAGGAGAATTTCCTCAAAGTGGCTATGGTGCCTGTGAAAGTGGAAGAAATTCCCATGGATCAAATTGCACCACCGAAGAAAACAGCCAAAGAAGTGAGGGCTACTGTGGCTTCGCTTCGATTAGATGCTGTCGGAGCTGCGGGATTTGGGATTTCTCGCTCTAAGATGGCACAGGCTGTAGAAGATGAACGAACAGAAGTGAATTGGCAGCCTGCTAAAAGTGCGTCTCAAGCGGTCAAAGTAGGGGATGTGATTAGCATCCGTGGCAGAGGACGCATTGAGATCAAAGAAGAAACTGGTACCAGCCGCAAAGGGCGGACAGGACTTCTGATTGATAGATATAAATAAAAAAGTCAGTTAAGAATTAAGCGTTAGACGGTAGGATCATCAGTGCCATATGAATGGCGGCATATGTTTTTCTTTACCTCTAATTTCTCATTCCTAGCTCATAGTAGCTTCGTGTGCATCGTGTATGCATTTTATAAAGGAGAAAACACTATGATTACACCAATGGATATACATAATAAAACATTTTCTGGACAGATTCGTGG
>DJPC01000161.1:0-2871 GCA_002439665.1 Dialister sp. UBA6422 | reverse complement strand
GAACATCGTGAAATGGAAGAAGAAATGGATACCATCAGAACAAAACTTCGTAATTATGAAAAGATGGAATCCACCATGTCTAATACCTTGGTTATGGCACAGGAAACGGCTGATAATGTAAAGAAAAATGCTCATAAAGAAGCAGAATTATCTATTAAAGAAGCCCAGAGTGAAGCACAGAAAATTGTTTCCGATGCAGAATCTGCTCGTCGTAAGATGAATGCAGACCTTTTAAAAACAGAAGGGGACATGAATCTGTATATTGAAAAATTATTGTCCAACTTCAAATCTGCTTTGGCTTTGATTGAATCAGCTAAGGCTATGCAGGCTCCGCAGGCCGTACAGAATCCATCGGTTGTAGCAGCAGAAGCAGCCGCTCCAGCAGCTCCTGCTCCTAAGGAAACGGAAGCAGAAAAGGAAGTAGCTTCTCATGATGAACCAGCTGAAAAATCAGAAGAGGAAGCAACGGCTGAAACAGAATCTCCTGAAAAGGCGCCTGCTGGTAATTTATTTGACCAAGCTGCTGCTACAGTAGCTCCTAAAAATGATCACGCATCTGATGATAAGGTAGAAGAAAACAAGGAATAAAAAGATGGCAGAAAAGAATTTTGTCACAGAATGGGCCAATGATCACCAGGGATTGTCTTTGACAGTGACTAAGAGAGTTCACGAAGAGACAACGCCTTATCAACATATTGAGATTGTTGACACCGAGCAATATGGTCGTCTTTTAATTCTTGATGGCGTATTCCAGACGTCTGTGAAGGATGAATGGACCTATCATGAAATGATTGCCCATGTGCCGCTTATGATGCATCCTCATCCAGAGAGGGTACTCATCATTGGTGGGGGCGATGGCGGTGTAGCTAGAGAAGTTTGCCGCCATGAATGTGTCAAACAGGTGGATCTTTGTGATATTGATGGACGGGTGATTGAACTTTCTAAAGAATATTTTCCTACCATATCCAAGGTGCTTTTAAATCCACCGGAAAAACTTCACGTTCATGTAGGAGATGGCATCGCCTTTGCGGCTTCGGTGAAAAATTTCTATGATGTGATCATTATTGATTGCTCCGATCCTATCGGACCAGGAGAAGGTCTTTTTACTAGAGACTTTTATAGAAGCGCTAAAGAAGCACTTCGTGAAGATGGTCTCATTGTGCAGCAGACAGAATCACCTATCGTGCAGCAAAAGACTGTTCATGATGTGTACCAGGCTATGGGAGATGTATTCCCTATCGTGCGTCTCTATTATTCTCACGTGCCGATTTATCCAGGTTGTCTCCATTCCTTTATGATCGGTTCTAAGAAATATGACCCGCTGACTGCAGAAGTCACTCGAGAAGCACCAAAGCCTATGAAATATTACAATGCTGGGATTCAGAAGAGCTGCTTTGTTCTTCCAAACTTTATTAAAAATTTAATTCATAAAGATACCTATTCTTTTTGAATGAAAACATGAAAACTAGTAACAAGAAAAGTTGTTGGTTGCTGGTTATTGGTTGTATGGTAATCAATAGAATTTCCTAATAACCAATAACTAACAGGCAACAACTTTTTTAGTGATTTGTTATGATGTATCCTATTTTCTAATTTTTATATCATGAGGTGACAGCATGGAATTACGGGTATTGAAATATTTTCTCATGGTGGCTAGAGAAGAAAGTATTACCAGAGCGGCAGAAAGATTGCATATTACCCAGCCTACCTTATCTAGGCAGATTGCAGGATTGGAATCCGAGATGGGGGTATCTCTAATCGAACGAGGGGGACGAAATATTTCTTTGACCCCGGAAGGCATTCTGCTCCGGCGGAGAGCGGAGGAAATTATCAATCTGGTGGATAAGACAGAAATGGAAGTGACCCAGCCTGGGGATATTTTAGAAGGAACCATCAATGTAGCAGGCGGCGATTTAGCAGCTGCTAGAGATTTTGTGCGGCTTATCAAAGATTTCCAATACCAGCATCCGGGGGTCCATTTTAAATATTATACGGATATCACTCCCTATATCTGTGATTATATGTCTCATGGATGTGTCGATGTGGGACTTTTGGTACAGCCCTTTGATACAGAAAAATTCGAGTTTCTTCCTATTGGAAAGCCTATGCGAATGGGAGTCTATATGAAAGCCGATGATCCATTGGCAAAGAAGAAAACCATAGAGCCTTCTGACTTACAAGGAAAGTCATTGATAAAACATTTCCGAGATGATATCAATGCCATGGAGCTTTGCTATGAAGCTTCAGAAATTTGGGATGATTCTGTACCTATCAAAGTGGATCTCCCCAATAATGCGGCTGTCATGGTGGATGAAGGGTTAGGATATTTTCTATCTTCTGAAGGAGTGATTCCTTTTCTAGATGAATCTCGTATCTGCTTCCGTCCATTGGCAAAAGAAAAGCAGCTGATTCATACAGTACTAGCTTGGCGAAGAAATCAACCTTTCAGCCGAGTGACCACTGCTTTTATTTCTTTTTTAAAGGAACAACTCATTAAATAGGACTTGATTCTTCAAGGGGATTGCTATTAAAACACGAAGAGGATATGGCAAGATATTTCTGTATTTTGTCATACCCTCTATTTTTATGCCTGAACCAGATAGATGAAAGAGGATAATTGGATTTTTGAATAAGGAATTACTGTTCCACCTGAAATTTCTCATGCTTCAAAGGTATGCAAATGCATAAAATAGAAGTATTTGCTATGGGAATAGATAAAAATTATACTGTAATCAAGATACAGCTGGTTATTGGGCAATGTCATTAAGTTAAGCGAAACATGCAATGAGTTCTTTTAGAGCAAGGCTTCTCAGGTTCCTCGAATGAGATAATAACCCTAGCGTCTATCTGCACATTCAAGAAACCTGAGCA
>DJPC01000043.1:15353-15513 GCA_002439665.1 Dialister sp. UBA6422 | reverse complement strand
TTTTTAAAGAAAATCCATTTTATATTCTTGGCCTGGAAGAAAATAGTGTGGATGATTCATATCCATCATCCACATCCCCTGCATCTAGCCCAAAGGTGAAGCGCATCTTACAAGATAACCAAAAGAGAAGCGAAGCTGAGTTTTATTGGATTTGGGATAT
>DJPC01000043.1:3085-15305 GCA_002439665.1 Dialister sp. UBA6422 | reverse complement strand
AGCATTAGAGTGGGTCAGGGATATTATAGGAGGGAGAATTTTTACTCTTTCTTCATGGAATAACCTATCTCCTATGACCGCATTGATTTTAGAATTAAATACCCTTTATTATGGGAAAATGATGTCCTTAGAGTGGCTCCTAGATATAGAGCGATGCTATCAGAAAGTAAACATCGAAGAGGTAACAAAGAAAATCAATCAAGTAAGGCAGAGCCAGGGATTTACAACGCTTTGTGATGCATCTGATATGGAATGGTGGATGCAGAATTTACTATATCAATTGGGAATTGCTTTTAAACGTGCCATGAGAGGGACATCTCTTCTTGATGTCAGTCACATATTGTATCAAATGGGGCGACAAGGGAAGCGGACATTGGTGTACTATCAATTTGTCTCTGTGTATGAAATGGAAAGCTTTAGCCAAAGAGAAGAACTTAAAGGGAATTTAGTTTATGGATTGACCCTTCTTTCTTCTCATACAGAACAAGGAAAGCAGCTGACTGCCGATATGATGGAAGAGTATCAATCCCTTATGGAAGCTTTGTATGAACGGGATGGCTGGAGAGCCTATGAACCTATATTTTCTTTATGCCGTGGTAGTGGCATCGCTTTTTATAGCCAAAAGGGAAAGAGGGAAGGAAGTATTTATTTTCAATGGTTACTTTCCCTATTTTCCTTTGATCCCACAGGGAAAAGCCTCCTTTTAGAGGACTTACAAAATATTGAGCAAGGACGTCCTTTGCATGGCGGTGCATTTTTTAAAAATGATACCTGTAGAGTACCTAAATCTATTCGGAACATTCCGCAAGTTCCTTTGGCACCTATGCATAGAAATAGAGAGCCTATTGCATTGGCTATGATCAGTATAGTTTGGTTAATGGCACTTGGTGGATACTTTTTTCTATGAAGATGTCTTTCTACTTTTTGGAGTTTTGAAGTACTCTATTTTTATCACTTAGCATTTGATATAATAAATAAGCGTATCCTTCGGACTTTCACTCCGATGAGATTTTTCTGGGGAATTCCCCTGGGATGATGGTTTATGAGAAAGCGGTACATGGATTTCTAGGAGCTATTAGAGCAGAAAGATTTCTATGCGACTATATGCTTTCTTGAAGAAAGGATTGTTGTATGACAGAAAAGAAAAAAGTAGTAGTGGCTATGTCTGGCGGTGTGGATAGCACACTGACAGCCAAACTTCTCCTGGAAGCTGGATATGAAGTGTATGGAGCTACCATGTACCAGTTTGATGGACAGGATGAGGAAATTAAAGGCGCTAAAGATATGGCGGATTTATTGGGGATCCCGTTTCAGGTAGTGGATGTGCGAGATGTATATCAAAAGTATGTACTCCAGTACTTTGTAGATGCCTATTCCAAAGGGATGACTCCGAATCCTTGTATGATGTGTGACTTTAAAGTGAAATTTGGTCTGTTTTATGATGAAGTACGTAAGCACTTTGATGCGCCTTATTTTGCAACTGGTCATTATGCACGGATTCTATATAATCCGGAACGGGGCAAATATGAAGTACATAAAGGACTGGATATGGGAAAAGACCAGTCCTATATGATGTACCATTTGACACAAGATCAATTAGCCCATATTATTTTCCCCTTGGGACGTACTTATAAAAAGGATACTCGCCTTCTTTCTAAAGAAAAAGGTTTACCCACTTATAATAAACCAGAATCTCAAGATATTTGTTTCTTAACCAGTGAAACATCCTATGTGGAATTTTTGCAAAATCATGCTCCAGATGCGTTCCAAAGTGGAGATATTGTGGATACTAAAGGAAGAGTTCTGGGAAAACATAAAGGGATTCCTTATTATACCATTGGACAGCGAAAGGGATTGGGCATTGCAGCTAAAACACCATTGTATGTGGTAGCACTGAATCCAGAAAAGAAACAAGTAGTTGTTGGCAGTAATGAGGATCTGTTCCGCAATCGTCTTTTGGCAGATGAACTTCATTTTACTGATGATGAAATACCAGCTAAGGAATTTCGTTGTCAAGCTAAGATTAGATATGGCATCCGTGTGCATGACTGTCTTGTAACCCTCGATGATCATGGGCGGGCAGTTGTGAAATTTGATGAACCTCAGCGTGCTATTACCAGTGGACAGTCAGTGGTATTTTACGACAATGATCGACTTATCGGTGGTGGAACTATACTTAGGGGATTATAATATTTGTAGCCAGGAAGGTGCATAGCGAAGATAATGCGTACCTGTGATATACCCGGGCCAAGATAGTATCAGAAAAGGACTGGAAGGATATACTTTATATTCTTCCAGTCCTTTTGATTGTTACATATTTTTCAGACTTATATGATTATTTTCCTTTAAATACAGCAGGCCGTTTTTCCAAAAATGCAGTGATGCCTTCTTTGAAATCTTCAGAAGAGGAACACTGGCCTAAGTATACGGATTCAGCTTTCATATATTCTTCAAATCCTTTATACATGCTTTCAAACATCAGCTTTTTCATGTTTCTATAAGCCAATGTGGGACCTTTTGCTAGCTTTTCTGCAAAATCATACACCCTTGGCATCAGGTTTTCTTTAGAGGTGATTTCTTTTACAAGGCCGATCTGGTACGCTTCTGTAGCAGTGACAATGCGACCGGTGACAAACATGTCAAAGGCTCTGTGAGATCCGATCATGCGTGGGAGAAAATAGACACCACCTGTATCAGGGCATAGACCAATTCCTACAAAAGCTTGGATAAATTTAGCATTATCAGCAGCATAAATAAAATCACATGCGAAAGCTAAATTGGCAGCACCTCCAGCACAAGCGCCAGCTACAGCACAAATAATAATTTTTGACATCTTTTTCATATATAGTACGATTTCTGATAATTTACCAGCTAATGGTCCCATAGATTTTTGGGCAAAATCTGGTTCATCGCAGTGGGCTTTCATGAATCTGATATCTCCACCACCACTGAAAGCACGACCGGATCCAGCTAAAACGACGACTTTGACTGTCTCATCGGCTTCTGCTTGATGAAGGGCATCTTCTAATTCTATAGACATATTCATGTCTAGCGCATTTAGTGTCGGTGCATAATCCAAAGTGATGGTCGCGATGGATTTTGCCACATCATAATGAATCATTTGATAATTCATAGAAAGCCTCCTTTGTACATCATAAGAAATATTTTATACCTTTGTTACTTTCATTATAACGCAAAAAAAGAGGCATGAGTAGCTGGTGATTCAGCATCTTTTCTTGTGATATAACTATGTTTTTTCTGGATCTCAAAGGATGTCAGTCCTTACTCTTTCTGTTGTATAGACGAGAAAAGACAGAGTGACCAAGAATCATTTTGTATAGAAAATCAAACTATGCAAAAATGAAATTTAATTATTACAAAAATATATTAAATGCTATTATTTCTATGCGTAACCAATATTTGTAAAAAACTTATTAGATGGGTATACTTAAACAAGTCAAGTGCATGAATAAGCATATATTATTTAGGGAGGGCAATGTTCATGGAAATGTTATTAGGATTTGTGGTGCTGCTAGCCTGTCTGTTTTTAGGCATTAAACATGGGGGTATCGGACTAGCTGTTATCAGTGGAATAGGACTTACTATTTATACCTTTGTGTTTCATTACAATCCCGGTTCGCCACCTATTGGGGTTATGCTTACTATTTTAGCTGTTGTCACCTGTGCTGGTTTTCTTCAGACTTCTGGCGGTTTGACTGTTATGCTGAAATATGCGGAAAGGTTTTTACGCAACAATCCCAAACATATTACGGTACTGGCGCCGGTAACGACATGGTTCTTGACTGTACTTTGCGGTACTGGACATGTAGTATACACCATGTTTCCTATTATTTATGATATTTCTATTAAACAACATATTCGTCCAGAACGTCCTATGGCAGTGGCCTCTATTGCATCCCAGATGGGGATTTCAGCATCTCCTGTATCAGTAGCTGTTGTATCTATTGTTGGCTTCATGGCTGCTGCAGGTTATAGTTTTAGTCTATTACAAATTTTAGCAGTATCCATTCCTGCTACTTTAATCGGTGTCATCTGCGCTGCGCTTATGAGCTATAAGAGAGGCAAAGATCTCTCGGAAGATCCACGTTTCCAGGAAATGATTCAAGATCCAGAACAGAAGGATTATGTATATGGGGAAAATGAATCTCTTCAGGGGAAAGAATTACCGTCCTCTTATTATCATGCTACGGTTATTTTCCTTTTAGGAATTATACTCATTGCTGTACTTGGAAATTTCCCAGATTTATTGCCTCACTTTGCCGATGCCAAAGGTAAAGTAAAAGCACTATCCATGACCACGGTTATTCAGATTATTATGCTATCCTTATCTGCACTTATGCTTTTTGTTTGCAAAATCAAGGCCAAAGAAGTGGGAAATAGCCAAGTATTCCGTGCGGGGATTGTAGCACTGGTTTCTGTATATGGGGTTGCTTGGATGGCAGATACTTATTTTGGAAGTCATATGGCTGTTTTAAAGACATTCCTTGGCTCTGTAGTTACCACTTATCCATGGGCTTATGCCGTGGTATTATTCTTTACATCCAAATTGGTGAATTCCCAAGGCGCTGCGATTGCTATCGTTATGCCTATGGCTCTTAATTTGGGAATGGATCCTATCATGGTATTGTCTTTTATTCCTGCCTGCTATGGTTATTTCTTCTTGCCAACCTATCCGTCTGATCTGGCTTGTATTGGCTTTGATAGAAGTGGAACTACTCGTATTGGCAGATTCATTTTAAATCATAGCTTTATGCTTCCAGGACTTACAGGGGTCGTTGCTGCTTGTTTGGCAGGCTTTGTGATTGCCCATGTGTTATACTAATCCACAAGTGTTATAGCACATCATATATTTTAAGATAAATCCAGGTAAGGTTAGATGGAAAACTAACCTTACCTGGATTTTTGATGGTCATATGAACGCTTACAATATGTTAAATAGTTGACTGTAGGACATCAGTAAGGTACAGATCGTAATGGTGACACACAATGTAAGTACGGTGAGAATGAAGCCATATTTCATTTGAGAAGTCGCATTAAGACCGTATCCGATAGGAATGGCTCTTGTAGAAATAGGTAATACATACGCACAATTGGCTGCTACAATGGTACCTAAAATATAAGGAATGGGGTTGAGTCCTAAAGCTTCTGTAAGACCTGTGACTACAGGAATGGAAATAGAAGCCGCCGCCGTATTACTAGATAGTTCTGATAGAAAAGTGGCAAAAAGGCAGGTGATAGTCATGACTGGAAGGCCGCCAGTTAGGTTCATAGCAGCAATGATAGTTGCTACATGCTCAATGGCTCCTGTTTCGATAACAAGTCGTCCTAAGGCTAGGCCGGATGCAAAAAGACATATCATTCCCCACATGATATGAGACTCGGCATATTTCCATGTAAGCATAGGCATTCCTTTTTCATCTTTTAAGAAAAACATCAGCATGCCTAAGGTCAAAAATATATAAGCCGGTTTCCATCCTGGAAGAACATTGGCAAATAAAGGACGGGCAAAAGCAAGAATGGTGGCGGCTATAAAAAGAGTAAGACCAATGACTTCACCTCGTTTCATCGGTCCAAACTGATGATACATATCTGTAAAATAACTTTTTGTACCAGCTAGCTCTTTCACGGGCATAGGCATTAGCCACAAAAATAACAAATTGACGATAAATACTAAGAAGAGCAATGGTAAAAAGCGAATGACCCAATCATAATACATAAATTCATGGCCGATGAGTTTTTCTAAATAAGATACTGCGACTAAATTGGCAGATGACCCGATAGGTGAGCCAAATCCACCGATTCCACTTCCCCAGCCAATGGCTAACAGAATGGGTAAAGCGACTTGGCTTTTAGAAATATCTGTTTCTCCTACAAAATGAAACATGGCTACTGCAATGGGACAAAAAATGGCAGCAACAACTACATTAGGAAGAAAGATGGATAGAATGGTAGAGGCCAGGAACCATATGAAAATTTGATTTTTCATAGAAGTACCAATATAGCATAAGGCTTTTACAGAAATACGCTTGTCTAAGCCGGTGGTGGTCCAAGTCAGGCAAATCAAATCAGAACCTAAAAGTAATACAGCAATTTCAGAAAAATATTGACTGATAATGTGACTTTCGGGAATCAAATCAAAGAAAGCATCTATGATGATAGGAATAAAGGCTGTCACGTAAATAGATACAGGTCTTAAGATCCACCACAGGGCCATCCATACAGCAGTAGCAATGGCATAAGAGGCTGGTAAAGGGAAAGTATCACTAAGATACCAAGCTGCAAGTCCAAAGCCTATAGGACCCGATAATAATGGTAAGGTGTGTTTCATAAAAAAGCCTCCTTCGGTTTAATATTATCTTTTATTCTTTCTGAAAATAGTATACTGTGATATAGTCATAAGAGAAAACTGTTATTCTTTGTGCTAGTTACAAGTAAAATACTGTATATAATTTACGACGAAGTAAGGCCCTATGGAGATGTTTTGAGAGAGAAGGGGATCTATGTATGAATTTCTTATCTATGAAATATTTTATTGCTCTGGCAGAAGAAAAAAGTTTTACAAGGGCAGCGGAAAAATTACACATTACACAACAAACTTTATCCGCACATATGGCAAATCTAGAGCGTGAAGTGGGAATTAAACTATTGATTCGTCATATCCCGCTAGAACTTACCGATGGGGGACAAGTTTTTTATCGGTACGCACGTATATTTCAAAGGAATGAACTCTCTCTTCTTAGAGAGCTTTCTGATGTATCGGGGAGTGAATGCGGTGTACTTCGTATAGGGGTAGCTCCTAGTCGGGGACAGGTCTTACTGCCGCCCATGATACAGGCATTCCACAAAAAATATCCCCATGTCACATTGGTCCTTTCAGAAATGGCGAATGGTGCCATTTGGAATGCATTGAAGCGGGATGAAATTGATTTAGCTATGGCTCATAGTTTAGGCGTGATACCAGGGATTGTACAAACTTTGTGTGAAACGGAAGAAATTGTACTTTTGATTTCTAAAAACATATGGCAACGTCAAATGGAAAAAGCGGGCATTTCCTATGATGAATCTTTCGTTTTGACGCGATTAGACAGTTTGCCTTCTTTTTTATCCGATTGCCCATTCCTTATTAATAGTGAAGATGATATTGCAGGAGCTCTAGCTCGAAAACTGTTTCGTCAATCAGATTTTGAGCCCCATATTTTAGTACAGTCAGAACATATGGGAACGATGCTTCGGCTTTGCAGTTTAGGATTGGGAGCTTACTTTTGCCCTAAGAATTTGGCAGAGGTCATGCTTACAGCTGAAGAAAAGGAGAAAGTATGTATGATATCCTTAGAAGAAGGAATATATGATATTTCTTTCGGTTATCAGAAGTCTTCTCATCGTTGGAGTATGATTTCAAATTTTATTACTTGTAGCAGAGTGTAGAGGGCCTATAGGTCAATCCAATTCTATAAGATAAAACAAAAACGTTTCTCCTGGGAGAAACGTTTTTGTTTTATAGATTATTTTAGCCATAACTCTGCAGCTGCTTTGGCTGCCTCAGAAGGAGTGATAATCCCTTGCTCAGCCATAAGAGCCAATACAGTGGTCATTCTCTTTGTTCCCTCTTTAGGATGTGAAATCGGATCATAAGCAGAAGGTGCTTGGGGGAGGCCAGCTAACATAGCACATTGTGCCAAATCTAAGTCTTTGGGGGCTTTTCCAAAGTAGGTATGGCTTGCTTCTTTCAGGCCATAGGCACCGTGACCAAAATAAATGGTATTTAGGTACAATTCTAGGATCTGATCCTTGGAATAATTACGTTCCAATTGCATGGCAAGCACCAATTCCTCTGCTTTTCGCGCCATAGTTCGTTCATTGGACAAAAAGATATTCTTTACAGTTTGCTGTGCCAATGTGCTACCGCCTTCTACCGTTTCGCCTGCTATGTAATTGGTCACTGCCGCTCTTCCTACGCCAATAATATCTATAGCACCATGGTCATAGAAACGGCGATCTTCTGTGGCAATTAATCCCTTCTTGAGGAGGGGTGGAACTTCTTCGATAGGAACAAAATTTTCTCTATGAACCCTAGATTCTAAAGCTTCTTTAAAATGAAGGAGGACATCTGCTTTACCTTTAAGAGAAGTATCTTGCTCTTTTTGAGAAAATGGACTTTTCCCATCCTTGTCTTTGGGAGGCATAACTTCTATTTGGCCTTCTTTGGTGTCAGAAGAAGATAGCCCAGCGATCAAAGTGGTGACCGTGTGAGTTACGTCTGATAGCATACTAGAATTTTCTTTTGGTGAGGCAGGGGTATTTGCACTTTGCACAGTATGGGATTTCACGGGCGGTTTTGATACATTTTTAGTCAGTTCATCTCCTTGGGAAAATCCCCAATATATAGCACCTGCTAGAATAATGGAAAAGAACAGAAATTTCTTCATAGGGTCCTCGATACTTATCAATTACAATACAATTCTTTCACTTACATTTTATCATATTTTTTAAAATTAAGGATGAATAGAATCAAAAATTTAGATATAGGGAACAGGGGGTGCGTATAAGGAAACGTTTTCTACTTTTTCTGCTGTTATGCGGTGAGTGGAAAAATATGATATAATAGTAAAGCAATCTCTCTGGAGATATTAATAATATATATGTATATAAATAAAGGAAAGTGGTTTGGGGTACAAGGGCCACTATATTTTTATGTTAAGGAGCGTCCAATGGCTGAAGATATTCATGAAATTCAGGCTCATCATGCCGAAGAAAATGGGAAAAGTGATTATGGTGCCAAAGATATACGAGTTTTGGAAGGCTTAGAAGCAGTTCGTCTTCGTCCAGGAATGTATATCGGTTCCACTTCTGCCAGAGGCCTTCACCATCTGGTATATGAAGTGGTAGACAACAGTATTGATGAAGCATTGGCAGGATACTGTAATCATATTGAAGTTACTTTAAATGATGATGGCAGCTGTACAGTCACAGATAATGGCCGTGGTATTCCAACTGGCATGCATGAAACCGGTAAACCGGCCATGGAAGTGGTATTGACAGTTCTTCATGCTGGTGGGAAATTTGGTGGAGACGGATATCCTATTTCTGGTGGTCTCCATGGCGTAGGTATTTCTGTAGTTAATGCTTTGTCTGAATGGACCAAAGTGGTGGTTAAAAGAGAAGGCCATTATCATGAAATGAAATTGGCTCGCGGCGAAGTGGTAGAACATATGAGGACCTATGGAAATACCCATGAAACGGGTACCTCTGTTACGTTTAAACCGGACATTGAGATCTTTAAAGAAGGTATTGATTTTGATTATGATACCTTAAAGATTCGCATGCGTGAGCTGGCATTCTTGAATAAAGGTCTCACCATCACCTTGACTGATCATCGAGATGGCGCCACACATGAAGAAAAATTCCACTATGCTGGTGGGATTACAGAATTTGTACAATTTCTTAATGAAGGAAAAGATCTGGTGGATCCAGCGGTCATTGCGTTTGAAGGTGAAAAAGATAAAGTCATTGTTGATATTGCTATGCAGTATCAGCAGGGATATAGTGAAAATATGTATACCTTTGTCAATGATATTAATACCATTGAAGGGGGCATGCATTTAGCTGGTTTCCGAGCTGCATTGACTCGTGTGCTTAATGATTATGCTCGTAAAAACAATATATTAAAAACCAATGATGCCAATCTCTCTGGTGATGATGTAAGAGAGGGACTTACTTGTGTCATTTCAGTGAAAGTACCCAATCCTCAATTTGAAGGGCAGACCAAAACCAAATTGGGCAACTTGGAAGTTAAAGGCATTGTAGATAATATTGTGTCCGAAGGACTTCGCACCTATTTGGAAGAACATCCAGCAGAAGCTAAAGCGATTATTGAAAAAGGAATTACAGCCAGTCGTGCTAGAGAAGCAGCTCGCCGTGCCCGTGAATTGACCCGCCGAAAGAATGCCTTAGAAGTATCTAGCCTTCCAGGGAAATTGGCGGATTGCACGGAAAAAGACCCAAAGATGACAGAAATTTATATCGTCGAAGGGGATTCCGCAGGCGGCAGTGCAAAGTCAGGTCGTGATCGCCGTTATCAGGCGATTCTTCCACTTCGTGGTAAAATTTTAAATGTAGAAAAAGCTAGGCTAGATAGAGTACTTAATTCTGACGCAATTCGTACCATGATTACTGCTTTTGGTACCGGCGTAGGTGAAGATTTTGATATCACTAAGCTTAGATATTACAAAATCATCATTATGACCGATGCCGATGTAGATGGCGCTCATATTCGTACCTTGCTTTTGACCTTTTTCTATCGCTATATGAAACCTCTGGTGACAGAAGGACATGTATTCATCGCGCAGCCACCTCTTTATCAAGTACGTAAGGGACGTCAGAAATACTACACCTATGATGATGATGAACAAAACAGACTACTTGATGAAATCGGCCGCGATGGGTGTGCTATTCAGCGTTATAAAGGGCTTGGTGAAATGAATCCAGAACAGCTTTGGGATACTACTATGAATCCAGAACAACGTGTCATGCTGAAGGTAGAACTGACGGATGCTGTAGAAGCAGATCGCCTATTTACTATTCTTATGGGGGATAAAGTAGAACCAAGACGTCGCTTTATCGAAGAACATGCCAAAGATGTAACCAATTTGGATCTGTAATCTTTCATTTTATAGATACAATACATTAAGTAATTAAGTAGAATAAAAGATATGGCAAAAATCAGAAAGGCTTATAGAGGCGGAGTTCTCATAAGCTTTTTCTGATTTTTTTATTTTTTCACTGGTAACTCCCCTGGAAATGGTATAAAATAAATCTGTATGTAAATATCACTGTTTATGCAGTATCTATATGTTAGACATCCATTTTAAATAAGGAAGGGGGGAAATGATGAAATATTTCTATCCCGCAGTTTGTTTGCATGATTCTAAAGAGAATGTTTTTTTAGTACGGTTTCCAGACATTCCTGGATGCGAAGCTCGTGGACGCAATATGGGCGAAGCTACTAAAAAGGCGCGAGAAGCATTGGCTGCTTCTTTATTAGAAATGGAAGAAAAACAGTTATATATTCCAGAGGCTACAGAAGAAAGATTTCTCTTGCAACGGTATCGGAATTGTCAGGTTTGTACATTTTTGGTAGATATGGATGATTATCGTTCTTATAGAGAATATAAAGTAAAAAGAGCAGAATCTACAAATGCTGAATGGGCAGCTACAGTCCGTAAGGGAAGGCATCAAGGCTTTCTGGCACGTGTATTTGGTCTGCGATAATATAACAAAGGATATATAAAAAAGCGATATGCAATGACTCTATCAGAGATTGCATATCGCTTTTTTTAGGTTTTAGTTTGTCAAACTATTTTAAAAGATTCATAAAAATCATCAAAATAGAGGCATTTAGGAAATCTACTACAAAAGCACCTATGAGAGGGATAACAAAATAGGCAGTGTGAGCAGAACCGAAACGTTCACACATGGCATTCATATTGGCAATAGCATTTGGCGTAGCACCGAGACCGAATCCGCAAGTACCAGAAGCCATGACTGCTGCTTCGTAGTTGCGTCCCATGACGCGGAAAATAACAAAGTAAGCAAATAAAGCCAATAGGAGAACCTGGATCACAAGGGTTGCAATCAGCGGAATAGCCAGTGCAGAAAGCTGCCATAGTTTTAAACTCATCAAAGCACAGGAAAGGAAAATATTAAGACACATACCGCCAAGTACTTCACATTCCTGCTGGTAGATACCAAAAGCATGTGTACCTTCTGCTACATTCCGAATGATTGCAGCTACCATCATACCCCCTAAGTAACCAGGAAATACCAAACCGATATTAGTAAAAAACTGGCTTACAATGGTACCTAGCCCCATAGCTAGCAGTAACTGTCCAAAGGCATACATAAAATGGTCCATATTCAAATAAGCTGCAGCGGCATCTTCAGGGACATGGGTGTGGGAATGGGTTTCCTCTTCTTCTTCCGCAGGAGCTTCTAAAGATTCATGGGATATGAGATGATATTTCCGAACCAATAATTCACCGATTGGTCCGCCAATAAGACTACCTGATACCAAACCAAAAGTAGCAGCGGCAAAGGCAATAGTGGTACCATTCATAAGCCCCAATCCTTCTAGAACTGGACCAAAGGATCCGGCGGTACCGTGGCCTCCCACAAGTGGTATAGAGCCATCAGCTAGTCCCAT
>DJPC01000043.1:0-2869 GCA_002439665.1 Dialister sp. UBA6422 | reverse complement strand
TTCTGCATAATGGTATCCTGGCTGTAGTTCCAAATGCCTTCTACATATAAAATACAGTTTACAATAGAGAAAATAGTGCCGCCCACTACAGGTGCGGGGATACAATATTTTCGAAGAAAAGCAATACGGCTTTTTAAAAAACCGCCTAAGAAAAAGATAGCCACAGCCGCGGCTAAAGTCTGATACATATTGAGTGAAATATTCATTTTATAGATAACTCCTGTCTAATATAATACAGAGAAAGTATAAACGAATTCTTTTTACTGGTCAAGGGAAAGGAAAATGAGGGCAGAAAATGTTTTTCCTGTTTTTATCTGCTATAGAGGGTATCTATGGTAGATGAAAATAATGCACCCATAGGTCATGTAGTGTATAATAGGATAAAATTGTTATATAATCTTTATTTATCGTTATAAGCGAGGCTTTTATGAGACCAAAATCTTTGGATGATACGGATATGAAAATCATTTCTGAATTGAAGAAAAATGGACGTATTTCCATGACAGAATTGGGGAAAAAAGTATATCTTACTAGTCAGGCTGCTAAAAATCGTCTGGAACGGTTGCAGGATTTAGGTATTGTACAGAGGTATACTGTGAATGTAAATTGTCCCGTATTTGGGTATGCTATTCATGGTATTTTTGAGCTCACCTTGGAAGAATCTATGAGAGAGTCATTTCTTCATTTCGTAGAATCTACAGAATATCATATCCTTCATTGTTATGAGGTGGATGGTGGCGGACATATTTTCATCGATGCTCATTTTAATGGTGATGATTCTATGCATGCTTTCATGGAAGTCCTTTCTTCTTATGGCACGCCTGTTATGCACCCTGTGGTGACAGAAATTCATGGACAGCATCCTGTAGATGAGTGAGACATACACTGGCTATTTATGAAATATTTCTCCTAAGTATGACCTGCCAGTGCTATATTGGATTAAGAAGTAGCAGGTGCTATGAAAATACATTTTTATTTCATTGGTTAACGGAGTACACTCATGTTTGATTTTCTTGATATTCATACGCTTTTATATCGAGCGCCAGCTCTTTTGATTGCCCTTTCTATGCATGAATATGCCCATGCAGCGGTATCTGATGCGCTAGGTGATCCTACGCCAGAAAGGGAAGGTCGTCTTACCATAAACCCACTTGCTCATTTAGATATCGTAGGGACTATGCTCTTAGTCATTTGTGGATTTGGTTGGGCCAAACCTGTTGCCATTGATCCTAGATATTATAAAGATTATAGGTCTTCAGTTTTGAAAGTTTCTTTTGCTGGTCCTGGCATGAATCTATTTCTTTGCTTTTTATCCTTGCTTTTAATGACTGTTTTAGGACGGATAGGCATGCTTGGAGAGGGTGGCTATCTGCTTTTACAATGGATCATGCTGTATAATGTATGGTTTGCTTTTTTTAATTTAATTCCTGTTNNAGGACGGATAGGCATGCTTGGGGAAGGCGGATACCTGTTTTTGCAGTGGATTATGCTATATAATGTGTGGTTTGCTTTTTTCAATTTGATTCCCATTCCGCCCCTAGATGGATCTAAAATTGTCAGCATGTTTTTGCCAGGTGAATGGTCCTGGAAATTTGAAAATTTTAATGCTCGCTATGGGTTTATTATATTGCTACTTATTGTTTTTAGCGGATGGGTAAATCGTATTTTAAATCCTTTATCACAAGGTTTTATTTCTCTTTGCTATACATTGATTCATATCATATTTTGAGGACTTTACATGACCGTTACTTGGTTTATTTTTGAAATCTTAGGAACTGTAGCCTTTGCTTTTTCTGGTGCAGTTGTGGGTCTATCTAGGCGCATGGATATCTTCGGTATCAGCGTACTGGCCGTTATGACCGGTGTAGGCGGTGGGATGATCCGAGACGTACTTTGCGGGATAACACCTCCCTCTGCACTTCGCAGCCCCAGTGGACTTTTGGTGTCTATCGCTACGGCATTGGTGATTAGTGCCCTGTATCCGGTATGGCGTGTAACCACGCATAACAGGAAATGGATTGTATTTATGTACAATGTGTCTGATACCATAGGACTTGCTTCTTTTACTGTGACAGGGGCACTGACCGCTTTTTATCAGTTTCCTAATTCCTATCAGTATATCCTTCCTACCATGCTTGGACTTATTACGGCTGTCGGGGGTGGTATGCTTCGTGATATGATGGCTCGCCGGATGCCAGTGGTGCTTTATATGGATGTATATGCCATGGCATCTATAGTAGGTGGACTGATCTTATGCTTTTTATGGACTTTGATGGAAAGCACCTATGCTTCCTGGCTTGCGTTTGGCATCGTTGTTCTTCTTAGATTTTGTGCCATTCATTTTCATTGGCAGCTTTATCATCCTAGAAGAAAATGGAGAAAGTCGTAACACTCAAAATGAAGTGGTAACACAAAAGGCATTGACTGTAAAGTGGTATCCTTTAAGTCAATGCCTTTTATATTGCTCTATTTGTGACTTATGCTTCTTTCACGATTTCTACTAGCTGCTTAGCACATTTTACCAAATCATCGATGACTTGGTATTCTTCATTGGTGTGACATTTGAAATTACCAGTACCTAAACCGACGGTAGGAATACCATGTTCATTGAAATGATTGGCATCCATACCACCGCCACCCTCCTTAAAGAAGGGAGCAACACCTACAGCTTCTGCTGCCTTCTTGGCTAGCTCACAAGGACGAGCTGTTTCATCTAGCTTAAACGTATGGTATAAAGTATGGCTTTCTACTTCGATGGGGGTTTTATATTTTTCAGAAATCAACTGAGCGGCTTTTTGAATCTGCTCAGAAATTTTTGCATATTCATCTTTATCCCGGCTGCGTTGCTCTCCGGTGATGGTGACCTTAT
>DJPC01000088.1:7509-9513 GCA_002439665.1 Dialister sp. UBA6422 | reverse complement strand
GGGATTTGAACCCACGGTACCCTTTTGGGGTACACACGATTTCCAGTCGTGCCCGTTATGACCACTTCGATACTGCTCCATATGAAATTATACAAAAGCCATCCGATGGGAAGCGAAGAAACGGTTCATCAGCTGCTTGCATTCTTCTTGTAAAACCCCTGACCGTACTTCCAAGGTATGGTTTAGTACGCCATTTTCTCCTATATGAAATCTAGAATCAATGGCACCATATATGGGATTGGGAGAACCGTAGACAAGCTTTCCTATGCGAGCATTCATCATAGCTCCTGCGCACATTGGACATGGCTCTATGGTAACATAAAGGGTGCAGTCCGTCAAACGCCACTGGGAAAGAAATTGGGCACCTTTTCGTATCACTTCTATTTCTGCGTGGGCTGTGGGGTCATGGGTGGATTCTCTCTGGTTGTGTCCTGCAGCAATCACTGTATCTTTGTATACTAAGACCGCACCGATGGGAATCTCTCCTTCTTGAAACGCTTTTTGTGCTTCTTTGATGGCTAGATGCATGTACTCTGTATCATTCATGGTGATGGATATCCTTTTCAAGTTTCATGTATACAATGGGGTAGGGTCCACCTTGTTCATCGACTTCGCTTTGGCCATATATGTGAAATCCCTGCTTTTTATAAAAATCGATGGCAGAAGGATTTTGCTTATTGACAGCCACTCTTTGTAAGCCGTAGTTTTTGATTCCATAGGTAAGAAGCTTTTTCCCTATGCCGAATCCTCTTTTATTTACTTTCACAAAGAGCATTTCCAACTGGGAGTCAGCTATTCCCATAAAAGCCAGTGGCGTACCTTTTGATTCTTCAGCAATTATTAAGTGAGGGACCTCTTGAAGCGCCTGGGGGACGTAACACTTAATTTTCATAATTTCATCATGGGATAAAAATAAATGAGTAGCCCTTACCGTATCTTCCCAAAGGGATAGGAGCTTGGATAGGATAGAAGGATTTCTGTGGGTGATTTCATATATGTGCATAGGAGGGCTCCTTTTATAAATAGGTGTGTTTTATAGAATTTATCATAATAGATGTAGAAATAAATCGCAAGACAAGGTACAATAATACAGGAGTAAAAAAATACTGATTTTTCATTCTTTGGAGTGCCACTTTCTATGGCGGATGGGTCAGTATTTTATTATATTTTCCCAATAGGAGGGGCATGATTATGGCAGATGAAAAAAGAGTCAATCTCAAAGCCGACAAGTTTGAACAGTATACGAAAGATAAAAACATGGATTTCTTTATTAAGAAAGAACTTCATGATGAAGCAGGTACTGTGGTTTTCCAGTCCAATTTGAAAGTAGAAGGACAGACAGTTCCGGTAGGAATCATTACGGATAATACCATTTACACCATCGTCCGTGTACAGGTAGGTAGCGGTCTTGTGAAAGACAGCAATAAAGCTAAATTCTTGGAATATCTGAATGGATTGAATCGCAGTTACAAAGTATTCAAATATGTGGCTAGTGAAGATGGCAGCGTATTCCTCGATGCTTGCTTGCCGAGCACCAATGATAGCTTTGATCCGGAAATCGTTCGTGTAGTTTTGGACGTTGTGGTGGATCACTTAAATTCTGAATATAAAAATATTATGAAACAGGCTTGGGAATAATCGTTCTTTGCGCAAAAGGGATGCAGGAGAAATCTGGCATCCTTTTTTAGTGGAAAAATAAAGAAGAACATGGGATGTCCTATGTGAATCATGCATAGAAATCAGGGATTTTAAAAACTAACAATCATATATCAAATTCTTTTATTTTTGATAATGATANNTGATAATTACATGCGTAGCAATTGAGAATGCAAAGTGATACAATAAGAATCAAATTACGAATCATGGAAGGGTAGCTTCTAAGTGATGGAAATATCCATGACAAGGCTAGAATAAGTAGCTACCTTTTCTATATAGAATTGAGGTTATGCCTATGAAAGAAGAAACATGTAAATATAAATGGCATATGCGATCTGAAGGAGAAGA
>DJPC01000088.1:6442-7483 GCA_002439665.1 Dialister sp. UBA6422 | reverse complement strand
AAGAAGGAAGTACCGTCCTTCTTTGCTTTGCATTCCATACCGGAAGGTTTGGCCAGGATTCTTATGCGCCGTCATATTGATACGGAAGAAAAATTATCCCATTTTTTGTATGATGATTTATCTAATCTGAGTGACCCTTTTCTGATGAAAGGAATGAAAGAAGCGGTAGATCGCATTCTTTTAGCCTTAGAAAAGAAGGAAAAAATAGTCATCTACGGTGATTATGATGTGGATGGTATTACGTCTACCTCTATTTTGTACCTTTCCCTTAGGGATATGGGAGCTGATGTGGACTACTATATTCCTAAGAGAGAAACAGAAGGATATGGCCTTAATGCCAAGGCATTGGAGTATTTGGCCAAAGAGGGATTTCATGTGCTCGTTACAGTAGACTGTGGGATTTCCTCGAAGGAACTCATTGATCATGCACCCTCTGGTTTGGATATCATTGTCACAGACCACCATACACCGCCGGATGCTTTGCCGAATTGTATTTCTGTGATCAATCCTCATCAAAAAGGTTGTACCTATCCGTACAAAGAACTGGCTGGCTGCGGGGTGGCTTTCACTCTTAGCCGGGCGCTTCATTTGAAAAAGCTAGGAGAGGATTATGTAGAGCATGTAGAGCTGGCTGCTTTGGGAACCGTAGCAGATGTGGTTTCTTTGACAGGAGAAAATCGCATCATTGTCAAGGAAGGAATGAAGCGACTCATGACCACGCCTATCAAAGGATTGGCTGCTTTGCTTCGTGCTTCTGGATTGGTTCATGAAGATACCAAAGCCATTACCAGGGCCGATCAATTGTCCTTCGGCTTGGCACCTAGACTGAATGCGGCAGGGCGCATTGCCCATGCTAAAGAAGGGGTGGAGCTCATGACAACCACTTCTTCGGAAGAGGCGGAATTCTTGGCCAATCAGCTGTGCGATACCAATGTGATGAGACAAAAAATTGAGCGAGATATTTATGAACAGGCCCAAAAGCGGATCGCAGAACTGGGTATCGAAAATGATATGGCCCTGGTGGTGGATGGCAAAGACTGG
>DJPC01000088.1:0-6351 GCA_002439665.1 Dialister sp. UBA6422 | reverse complement strand
CTTACTGTAAGAGATGGAGTGGGAAAGGGATCTTGCCGCTCTATTAATAGCTTTAATATTTATGAAGCCTTAGCGGCGGAAAAAGATCTGCTTCTTCAGTTTGGCGGACATAAAATGGCGGCAGGTTTTTCTATAGCAGAGGAAAATATACCGGAATTTCGCCGCCGTCTCAATGCTTATGCCAAGGAAAGACTGACACCGGAGGATTGCATTCCCATGCTAGAGGTGGAAGAATCCTTACCTCTGGATGATGTGACCATTGATTTTGTTCATTCCTTGGATTTACTGGAGCCATGCGGGGCAGATAATCCAAAGCCTATCTTTGCCTCCCCCCATGCCTTTGTGGAGACGGCCCGTCGTATTGGGGCAGATCGCCGGCATTTTAAGTGCCAGTTATCTGGCCGGGAAGGTCTGGTGGATGCCATTTATTGGAGCGTAGGAGAAGAAGATCCCTGCCATGCAGGGGATGTGGTGGATCTTGTATTTGAACCAGAAGTACATGAATGGTATGGGGAGCATGTACAGCTCATTTTAAAAGATGTAAAGCAGGAACCCCATCGGCTTTTGACCCGTGATTTCTTGGCTGATGTGTATCGGAAACTGATGAATATTTTGAAAAATTCACCTAAGCCTGTGCGGGATGTGCATCAATATTTGATGCGGAAATACGGGTTTGATGAAATGAGTTTAGGAATGGCTCTGGCGGTATTTGAAGAATTAGAAATCCTTTCACGGTATAGCCGGAATGGTGAAGATTTCTATCAGCGCCGACTGGTACAGAAAAAATTGGATCTTCTGTCTTCATCTATTTATAGAAAACATATGCTTTGAGGGGGTGGATGTGATGACTGAGGAGAAAGAGGTCAAGGAAGTCACAGAATCTGCAGAGGTGGCTCCAAAGGAAAATTTATCCAGTGTATTTAATAAAAATCTCAATGAAGAAACCATTCATACCGATGCATCGGCATCGACACTGGCAGAATTCTTGATTCATCAAGATGAATATGTGGCCAAACAGAAGGAAAAGAAAAATTTCGATGGGGAAAAAGAAGAGGAGTATAACAAACTCATCGATAAGATCAAATCCTATATGCCAGATAAAAATCTGGATGCCATCAGGGAAGCCTATGAATTGGCGGATAAAGCCCATGCAGGGCAGACCCGTAAAACGGGAGAGCCTTATATCATTCATCCTTTGGCAGTTGCCTATATCCTGGCCGAACTTGAAATGGATAAGGAAGGCATCATTGCCGCCTTGCTTCATGACGTGGTGGAAGATACAGACTACACCTTAGATGACATCAAAATGCTCTTTGGGGAAGAGGTGGCTTTTCTAGTCGACGGGGTGACTAAGCTTTCTCAATTCCACTATAAAGATAAAGAAGACCAGCAATTGGAAAATTTCCGCAAAATGTTTTTGGCTATGGCCAAGGATATTCGCGTGGTGGTCATCAAATTGGCAGATAGGCTTCATAACATGCGTACCTTGGGGATTTTCCGGCGGGAAAAGCAGATCCGTATTGCAAAAGAAACCATTGAAATCTATGCGCCGTTGGCTCACCGGCTGGGGATTTATAATATCAAATGGGAACTAGAAGACCTTTGTTTCCACTATCTCCATCCAGAAGAATACTCTGACCTGGTCCGTCAGATGAAACAGAAACGGAAAGCCAGAGAAGAAATCGTCAATGATACCATGCGAGTCCTTCATGACCATATAGAGGCGGCAGGCATCAAAGCCACTATCACAGGAAGGCCGAAGCATTTCTATAGCATTTACAAAAAGATGAAAAGGGATAATAAGGATTTATCCCAGATTTATGATTTGTACGCTGTCCGTGTTATTGTAGATACCATTCCTCAGTGTTATGCCATTTTAGGGATTGCTCATTCCTTGTGGAAGCCACTGCCGAACCGGTTCAAAGATTATATTGCCGTGCCAAAGCCCAATATGTATCAATCCCTTCATACCACGGTGATCGGGACGAAAGGGCAGCCAGTAGAAATCCAGATCCGTACTTGGGAAATGCACCATATTTCTGAATATGGTGTAGCAGCCCATTGGCGGTATAAGGAGGGAAAACACGCAGGGTCTAAAGATTTTGATGCCAAAATCACATGGCTAAGACGTATTTTGGAATGGCAGGATACCAGTAATCCAAAGGAATTTATGAATGCCTTAAAATTGGATGTTTTTTCCGATGAGGTGTTCGTCTTTACTCCGAAAGGGGATGTGATCAATCTTCCCAAAGGGTCCATCCCTGTAGATTTTGCTTATCGCATTCATACAGAAGTAGGAAATCGATGTGTAGGGGCTAAGGTCAATAATAAAATCGTTCCTTTGGATACAAAGCTTAAAAATGGGGATATTGTTTCCATCATTACATCCAAAACAGGGAAACCTAGTTATGACTGGATCAATATGGTGGGAGCAGCAGATAGCAAAGCGAAGATTCGAAGCTGGTTTAAGAAGGAAAATCGAGAAGAAAATATCACTCGCGGGCAGGAACTTTTAATAGAAGAAGCCAATCGTTTGGGTTATGAATGGAAAAAACTCATAGCCAAGGATCGTCTATTAGGGGTAGCGAAAACATTCAATTGTTCTTCTGTGGATGATTTATATGCCTCTATTGGATTTGGCGGTGTTTCCATCAAAAGTACGATGGTCAAATTGACGGAACGATACAAAAAAGATGTGAATGCCCAAAAGCCAGAGGAAGGGAAAACAGCTAAGGCACTGGAGAACTTAAAGGTCCGCAGTGTGAAAGCCAGATCCTCTAGTGGCGTCTTGGTCAAAGGGGAAGAAGGACTGGTGGTACACCTTGCCAAGTGCTGCAATCCTGTACCGGGAGATCCTATCGTTGGGTTTGTCACCAGAGGGCGCGGGGTATCTGTCCATACAGCAGATTGTCCCAATGCCATTAATTTCCCTGATAAAGATCGGATGATTGATGTAGCCTGGGAAGAAACTACCGGTGGGGTATTCCTTGTGACCATTGAAGTGGTATGTCACGACCGCACTGGCCTTATGGCAGACATTCTAGCTTCTTTGACGGAATTAAAATTGTCTATTTCTGAAGCCAATGCGAAAGTGGATAACAATGGCATGGCTGTCATGCATTTGGGAATCCAAATCAAAGACCTGCAGCAGTTGGATTTCATTATGACAAAGATTCGAAGAATCAAAGGGGTTCATTCTGTGCGCCGGATGCGTTCATCTAAAGGAGAATAATTCATGCGAGCTGTAGTGCAAAAATGTAATTGGTGCCGCGTAGATTCTGAAGGGGAAGAAACGGCTTCTATCCAAAAAGGATATATGGTGCTTCTAGGGGTCAAAAAGGGAGACACTGAAAAAGACGCTGATTATATAGCCGATAAAATCCTTCATATGCGTGTCTTTGAGGATGAAAATGATAAATTAAATCTCTCCCTTTTAGATGTGAAAGGAGAACTTGCTTTAGTCTCTCAATTCACTTTGTATGGAGATGTCAGGAAGGGGCGCCGCCCAAGCTTTACGGAAGCAGAACTTCCAGAAAGAGCCAATGAGCTCTATGAGTATGTGGTAGATACTTGCAAGAAGGCAGGCGTTTCTGTAGGAACTGGTCGGTTCCGTACTCATATGAAAGTGGCTCTAGAGAATGATGGTCCAGTCACCATTTTGCTGGATAGTGAAAAGAAATTCTGATGATTGAGTGTATCATGATGGAAGGTGCTTTATAAGTCATGCCCTGCCATCTGTATGACCTTTTTCATTACACATGTTCAAAAAGGAGGTATTGCAATGAAAATCAAGTACACCGTTCTTGGTCCTTTTATGACGAATACCTATATTGTATATAACGAGAACACCATGGAGGGACTGGTGGTGGATCCTTCCTTTACGCCGGAGCATTATATCAAGGCCATCGAGGATTCGCATATTATACTTCGTTCTATTTTTTTGACCCACGCCCATGTGGATCATATGGCAGGGATGAATGCACTGCGTGCTCAGTTTCCTGAAGCGGAATTGTATATGAGCCCAGGGGATGCTTCCTATTTGAGAGACCCTAAGAAAAATCTGTCTTTCCAGTTTTCTACCCCTGTCCTTGTAGAAGATCCAGAGCATTGGGTCAAGGGAGGCGATGTGATTCAAACCTGCGGTCTCACCTTTCACGTGATCGACAGACCAGGGCATACACCGGGAGGGATTTCTTTCTATGAGAAGGAAGAGAAAATCGTATTTACCGGAGATGCTCTATTCCAAGGCTCCATTGGTCGCACAGATTTTCCTGGTGGCAGTATGACACAATTGGTGGAAGGAATTAAGAAGCATCTATTTTGCCTTCCCGATGATGTGGTGGTTCTTTCAGGCCATGGAAATCCTACCAGCATTGGAGTAGAAAAGAAAACCAATCCATTTCTTGTGGGAGGCGGTCTATGAGAGGGAATGCTGAATTCTGGATGAGAATTGCCATTGCGGTAGGCTTTGTGCTCATCCTATGGGCAGCGCCTATGATTCTATTTCCTTTTACTGTTTCTTTAATTATTGCGATTCTTCTCAATCCATTGGCCAAGTGGATCCATGAACATGTGAAACTCTTTGGGGGATTAAAGAAGATTCCCTATGATGTGGCTATTCTCATTTCCTTTGCTATCTTTGTGGCAGTGATTTATATGATCATGGTTCACATCTTCGTTCCTTTCGTATCAGAATTTCGAGAATTCATCAAAGGGATTCCAGATATGATTGTAGCGGTGCAGCAAGCGATTCCCGAATTGGAACGGCAGTATCAATTGTCTTTAATGCCGCCGGAAGCGAAAAATTTCATGGCACGAATTATCCAGGATGTGGGAGAATACACCTTAAAATTAGCCCAGTTTAGCCTATCGGCCATCTTTTCTTTTGCCAGTACGGTGGTAGAACTCATCGTGGTACCTTTTATCACTTTTTACATGATGAAAAAAGGGTCCTATTTTGTGAATGGATTTATTCATATATTTCCTGAACGGTACCATGATCATTTATCACAGCTTTTTAAGGAAATCCATTTTGTGCTCAATGCCTATATTCGCGGGCAATTGCTTCTTTCAGTCATTATGGCCCTAGTGGTTTTCATCGGTATGTGGTCTATGGATATTCCCTATCCTTTGGTGATTGGACTTTTGGCTGGGGTGGTGGAGATGGTGCCCCTCATTGGTCCAGTGATTGGTGCTATACCGCCGGTACTTTTAGGACTTCTCCAGGGAAGCGGCGTCATGGCCAAGGTCATTATCTTTTATATCATTGTGCAGCAGCTAGATGGTCATTTCTTTATGCCTAAACTCATGGGGAGCATCATTGATGTGCATCCAGTGGCCATTATTGCCGGTGTGCTCATAGGAGGACAGCTTTTTGGCATCCTGGGCATGATGATTTCTGTGCCCTTGGTGGCAGTGCTGCAGATCCTGCTTCGCCATATGTGGTTTTATAATCGATATAAATAATAGCTGCTCGTTCATACCATACTTCACTAGAATACAATGAGACCGGCGATTACATGTGGCTATTGGCTATTTGTTGTTGGAACCAATAGCCAATTCTAATGACCAGTTATTTGGATTTCCAATAACAAACCATGCAAAGTAAACGATTCCATGATCTTCTTATAGGCTAGAAAATAAGTGAACCAGCATTCATAAGCTGATACCATGGGTATGTTTATTTTTATAGATTTTATTTTTTATTTACTACATCCTTGTGATGAAAGGGGAGGCAATGGGTCATGAAAAAAATGACAGTCATGAACACTTTGCGTAAGAAAATTCGTGAGCATAAATATAAATTTACAACACAACGTCAAGTGATTCTCCAGGCTTTTTTGGATAGCAAAGAAAATCATATGAGTGCAGAAGATGTGTACGAACTGGTCCGTGATGACAATCCGGAAATCGGTCTGGCTACGGTGTATCGGTCTTTGGAATTATTCACATCTCTGGAGCTTTTAAAGAAATTGGACTTTGGCGATGGAAGAAGCCGTTATGAATTAAATGACCATTCCTTGAATCATTCCCATCATCATCTCATTTGCTTAGGCTGCGGGAAAGTGGTGGAATTTTCCTATGACTTTATGAATGAAATCAAGGAAAAAATCAAAAAGGAAAATGGATTCCAGATTGTGGATTATCAATTGAAATTCTATGGGTACTGCAAGGATTGCGCTAAGAAAAATCAAAATATGAAAGCACCCACCAAGCTCTAAGGGAAGTCTAGAGAATCACCTTGCCAATCCTATAGGTGAGATGGTACAATTTAGTATGTTAATGTCTAAATATTGGTGACTAGCAACTGGTGATGAGTGAGTGGAAGAGATTTTCTAATGCCTCATCCCT
>DJPC01000093.1:2825-3014 GCA_002439665.1 Dialister sp. UBA6422 | reverse complement strand
AATAAATAAAATGAAAGGAAGCAATTTGGCGATGGTGGCTACATTTTGCAAAATTTCATAAAGCTTAATGCCCAGCAGGTTGATGATAGTGAGCACTAGGACAATGACAGTGATGATGACATTTTTCATAAGGTCTGTATTCCAGTCAGGGAAAATGCCGCCTAGTGCAGTAGCAAAACCTACGGTCAT
>DJPC01000093.1:0-2785 GCA_002439665.1 Dialister sp. UBA6422 | reverse complement strand
GTAGAAAATGCCAAAATACGGGTAATCCATGATAAGAAGCCCACTTCATATCCTACAAAATCACCAAATGCTTCTTTGGCATAAATGTAGGCCCCGCCATTGTCTTTGAAAAGACCGCCGGCTTCTGCAAAACAGAAGGTAATGGCCAGGACCAAAAGCATATCAAAAATCATAACTAAAAGACTGGCTGGTCCAATGATCGCCATGGCTTTATTAGGCAGCAGGAAAATGCCAGAACCAATGATGCCATTGATGCCTAGCAAGACCATGCTCCAAAAACTTAATTTCTTATGTTCCATCCTTCTGAACTCCTTCGATTGATGGGGAATGAGAATCTTCCCTCTTATTTTTCTTTGTAGGATTTGACACGATTTACAAAATCAGCAAATAGCTTTTTCATTTCAGGATGTTCCTGCCACATATTTTCTGGGTGCCACTGAACGGCTACGATTTGGTCATTTTGAGAAGATTCTATGCATTCCACTACACCATCTGGGGCGGTAGCAGTGACTGTAAGACCATGCCCCACTGATTTGACAGCCTGGTGATGACGGGAATTGACAAATGCAGTGTCGCCTAAAGACTGGTAAAGAGCACTATCCTTTTCTACTTGGATATGGTGGGTGGGGTAGCTGCCGTTTGTGCCCTGGGCGTGACGGATGGTGGCCTTTGGATTTTCGGATACCAGATCCTGATAGACTGTGCCGCCCATCATGATATTGATAAATTGGCAGCCTCGGCAAATGCCGAAAATCGGTTTTCCTGCCTTATAGAAAGCTTGGAAAATTTCTTTTTCAAATATATCTCTCTTATAATTGGTGCTTCCGATTTTCCATTTTGGTTCTTCTCCGAAAAAGGTGGGATCTACATCAGGACCGCCAGGAATGATCAGACCATCAAACAGTTCAGCATAGTCTTCTCCTTTGGCGCCAGGGACGTCGGGGAGTACCATAGGAAGAGCTCCCAATTCATGGATCACATCGACTAGACCGCGAGGGGTAAATGGTGCACGGACCAAATTGGTGATGTCGCTGGCAAAAGGATAGGTGTCAGCTGTGATAGCAATACGTAATTTACTCATGATGACCTCCTACAAAGATAGTATAGATAATATTGCGTATAAATATGTATTATAATACGTGTATACTTATTTTTCTAGATATCCTAGCGTTATTTTAGTTGACATTTCTATGGGCTTGCAATTTTTATGAAAAACCGCTACAATACTTCCTATAAATGATGCCTGCTAGAGAGATTGGTGGACTCCGCTTGTGGGGAGTCTTTTTTTATTGTGTATAATCCAGGGGACTATTCTTTTCTAAAGAAAGCATGACAGGCAGTCTCTTGGATATCATTGGGGATATCCGCTTTTTAACATAGGATCCTTTCATGGTATTGGATGAGATTTATTTGTATCAGTATAGGGGGAATTTATGAACAATACGATGACTTTTCTTTTTATCTTTTTAGGCGTTATGACAGCTATGGCACCATTGTCTACTGATATGTACTTGCCATCCCTTCCGGAAATTTCGTCTGCTTTTGGTATTTCTACGTCTATGACCCAATTGACACTCACCATGACCATGCTGGGAATGGCATTAGGGCAAGTCTTAGGAGGTCCTGTATCAGATCGTTTAGGAAGGAAGCCCCCGCTTTTTATGGGGATGGTGGTTTTCACCTTGGCATCTGCCATTTGTTCTGTCACAGAAAATATTTATGTTTTTCTTGTTTTCCGATTTGTACAAGGATTGGCAGGAGCTTTTGGTATTGTCATCGCTAGAGCCGTGGCACGAGATGTGGTGGATGGCTCTGCTCTTATGAAATTCATGGCTATCTTAATGATGGTCAATGGATTGGCTCCCATAGCGGCACCAGTAGCAGGTGCACAAGTCCTTCGCTTCACCACATGGCATGGGGTATTTGATGTATTGATGCTTATCGGTGTGATACAAATCATTGCTACCTTATTTTTCAAAGAAACCCTGCAAAGAGAAAAAAGGGTGCAGAGTTTCACAGAAGGATTTGCATCCTTTGCTGATCTTGTGAAAAATAGGTATTTCTTCGGTCATTGTTTGTTGCAGTGCTTCTTCTTTGGGGCCTTCTTTTCGTATATTGCAGGGTCTTCTTTCCTTTTCCAAAATATTTATGGTGTTACGCCCCAGGTATATAGCTTTATTTTTGGCGGCATCGGTTTAGGTCTTATGGCTGCTGGGGTCTTGCCAGCTAAGATGGCGGGAACCATCACAGAAATGACATTTTTGAAATATTCCTTATGGATTCCTATGGTGATGTCCCTTTTCCTTTTAGGTGGTATTTGGTTTGATGCACCTATAGCATATACACTTCCCGTTCTTTTTTTCACTATCGTACCCTTATCGGTGATGGGGGCTGCTTCTGTTTCTTTGGCCTTATCTCGCTGCGGAAAACATGCAGGTAGTGGTTCCGCTTTGATTGGTTTTTTCAATATGATTCTAGGTGGGGTCATGATGCCTGTCACAGGGATTGCAGGTGACCATACAGCCGTTCCTATGGGAATCATCATGGTCACCTGCTACGTGCTGTCTCTTGTAGTCTTCTATAAGATGATTCAGGAAAACTAACCAAAAACCGTTAACCAACAACCATCAACCGTACCGTATGGTTTAACAATAAAAAGGGGCTGTGATAAAATGCGAAACTATGTTGCTAGTTGTTGGTTGTTAGTTGTGAGTTTCAAAAAGTGAATCTATCTCATCTCTAATGACTGGTCCCCCATTTCCCTTCTGATAGGCCGGTGGGGTGA
>DJPC01000061.1:4305-8917 GCA_002439665.1 Dialister sp. UBA6422 | reverse complement strand
GGGGGTAGTTGATATCCTTTAAACCATAAACCAAATAGGTAGCAACAAAAATTTCATAGTAAATAGAGGATATTATGAGCACGAATTTGCAAATTGGCATTGTTGGACTTCCAAATGTAGGGAAATCTACTTTGTTCAATGCCATTACCAAAGCTGGAGCAGAAGCAGCGAATTTTCCATTCTGTACGATTGAACCAAACGTAGGCGTAGTTGAAGTACCGGATCACCGCATTTATGATTTGGCAGATATGTTTAAGCCAAAGAAAACAACCCCCGCATTTACCCGTTTTGTGGATATTGCAGGTTTGGTGGCTGGCGCATCTAAAGGGGAAGGATTAGGAAATCAATTCTTAAGCCATATTCGTGAAACCGATGCCATCGCTCACGTGGTTCGTTGTTTTGTAAATGATGATATCACCCACGTGGAAGGGAATATCGACCCTGTCCGTGATATGGACATCATCAATACAGAACTCTGTTTAGCGGATTTGGAAAGCGTAGACAAGAAGAAAACCAAAACAGCTAAACTGGCACAAGCAGGGATCAAAGAAGCCAAAGCTGATTTGCCTGTATTGGAGAAAGTATACAATGCTCTCCAGGAAGGAACTCCAGCAAGAGCTTTGGACCTTTCCGAAGATGATCTCGCTGTCCTGAAAGAATTGAATCTTATTACATTAAAACCGGTTTTATACGTACTGAATGTATCTGAAGACGATATTGCCGATCCATCTGCCAATCCTTATGTACAGGCGGCTGCCAAGCAGGCTGAAAAGGAAGGCGCTAAATGGGTTCCTATTTCTGCAGAAATTGAACAGGAAGTATCCGAATTGGATCCAGAGGAAGCCAAAGCCTTTTTGGAAGACCTAGGTGAAGAAGAACCAGGTCTGAATCGTCTGATTCGCACAGCGTACTCTATGCTGGGACTCATCAATTTCTTTACCGTTGGCCCTGATGAATGCCGCTCCTGGACTGTACGAGCTGGGACCAAAGCACCGAAAGCCGCAGGAAAAATTCATAGCGATATTGAACGTGGTTTCATTCGCGCAGAGATTGTTTCCTATAAGGACTTAATGGATTGTGGTTCCTATGCGGCTGTACGTGAAAAAGGCTTGCTCCGCGTAGAAGGCAAAGACTATATCATCCAGGATGGAGATATTGCTTACTTTAGATTTAATGTCTAATAGGCGGCCAGTATGTTATTTGATTTAGCTAGTTGCATATCCTATCCATTCATATAGGTAAGGTTATAGAAGGGGTATAAAGGGTTATGATGTATCTATACAATAACTCTTTATACCCTTTTTCTTCATCACTAGCGACTAAGCTCTTATCTCTAGTGATTACACGAGGCATTATGAAAATGAAAATATACGATACCGTTTTGGTTGGTCACTTTATTGATCGGCCCAATCGATTTGTAGCACATGTGGAAATCAATGGAAACGTGGAGACTTGCCACATGCCCAATCCTGGGCGAATGAGAGAGCTTCTGTTTCCTGGGGTGACCATGTATGTGACACCTAATACAAATCCCAAATCTAAGACAGCCTATCGAGTGATTGGAGTAGCCAAGGGGAAAGATATTTTTTATCTAGATACTTCTCGGTGCAATGATGTGGCAGCCTATATGGTAGAGCATCACATGATTCCTGGATGGGAAAAGTATGTACTTCTTCGCCGAGAAGTCACCATGGGAGATTCTAGATTTGATTTACTTCTTGGAGATCCAGAAACGGGAGAAGTTTTTCCTGTAGAAGTGAAATCTTGCAGCTTAGCAGGCCAGGTTGGAGCCATGTTTCCTGATGCACCGACCACAAGAGGCGAGAAGCATATAGAGCATTTGGTACACATAGGGAAAGAAGGCGGGCATGGGGGATTATTGATACTGGTACATTACGGTCATGCCCAGTGGTTTTTGCCTGATTTTCATACCGATCCAGCATTTGCGAATATTTTCTATCAAGGAGCTTCTTTCTTGGATTGGAAAGCAGCTGTACTTTCTTGGACACCTGCTTTTGAAATGCCAGAACATACCAGGCTTATTCCCACTTCGATGAGGGCTTTGAAATACGAAATGGGGGATCGAGGAAATTATTTACTTATCCTTTCTCTTGCAGATGACATGGATATGGAAATCGTAAAAGGGCATAGGACTCATTTTTCTCCGGGATACTATGTATATGTAGGAACAGCGGAAGAAAATTTAGTCAAGCAAATGAATTATCACCGCCATCTTAGAAAACATAAAAAAGGATGGATCGATGAGTTCAGAGAGAAATGTGATTTTGTGGGAATCATACCCATTCGAAGTGGTACTCATTTGGAAAAAGATTTGACCATGGCCATGAGATCCATTGCAGATTGGACAGTCGATGATGTCTTAGAAACGGATCACGCCATCTCTAGGATAGAACTCTTTGGCTTTCACAAGAATCCCATGCATTTACATTCCTTTACTTCTGTAGAGGAAACGTTCCAGATTGATAGATTCAATATGTACTTTGAAAAATAAATACCATTAAAAATAGACATGGACCAGTTATTCACAGTGACTGGTTCATGTCTATTTTGATGTCAATGATTTAAGGTAGGTAAAGTGGTTAATGATTTATTTCATGTCTGCAACAAGGCCCTTTAAGTATTCTTTGAAAGCAGGTCCTAGATCTTCTCTTCGCAGGGCAAATTCTACGGTAGCTTTTAAGTACCCTAATTTATTGCCTGTATCATATCGTTTACCAGTGAAATTATAGGCAAACACTTTTCCATGATGGGCCATGACACGAAGTGCATCGGTGAGCTGGATTTCACCGCCTTTGCCAGGTTTTGTTTGTTCCAACACTTCAAATACATCAGGGGTGATGACATAACGTCCTAAAGCGGCAAATTGGCTAGGTGCTTCTTCAATAGATGGTTTTTCGACCATATCTTTGACACGCACTAGATTTGGATCTTCTGTAGGTGTGCCATCTACGATGCCATAGGAAGACACTTGTTCTTTCTTCACTACTTGGCACCCGATGATGGTACCGCCAGTTTTTTCATATTGGGTCATCAATTGATGCAGAGCGGGTTCACCTTTTCCGTTATATACCACATCATCGCCAAGGATAACGCCAAAAGGTTCTCCATCAATGAAATCTTTGGCGCAAAGAATGGCATCCCCCAGACCACGCATATACTGCTGACGGGTGTAGTGGATTTTCACAGAAGCGACTTTCCGTACTTCTTTTAATAGGTCCATTTTTCCAGATTCATATAAATGTTCTTCTAGTTCTGGGGAGGAATCAAAATGATCTTCAATGGCTCTTTTCGCATGGCCAGAGATGATTAAAATCTGTTCAATGCCGCTAGCTTTGATTTCTTCTACAATGTACTGAATGGTTGGTTTATCTACGATAGGAAGCATTTCTTTTGGCATGGCCTTGGTTTCAGGAAGAAAACGAGTACCAAATCCAGCAGCAGGAATGACAGCTTTTCTAATTTTTCTCATATATATACTCCTTTATACATTGTGAGTTCCTTGTTTGTTAGTTAATTGGGTTCAACAACTAGGAACAGTCACAAAATCAACTTGATTTCAAACTCTTTGAATCCCTCAGTGCTTTGAGGTGGATTGAGATGGGCTTTTCCAAGTCATATTCTATTTCTCATATCCATAGGGATGGCTTTTATGCCACTTCCAGGCGGAAGCAATAATTTCTTTGGTATCAGAATGGGTAGGATTCCACCCCAATACTTCTTTACATTTTTGGGAAGAAGCGATAAGAATAGCAGGATCACCTGGGCGGCGTGCTTCGCTGGTGACTGTAAAGTCGACGCCGGTGACTTCTTTGGCTGTTTCAATCATTTCTTTGACACTGAATCCATGTTCACTGCCTAGGTTGAAATAATTACTTGCCCCGCCTTGCAATAGATATTTCATGGCCAGTACATGGGCTTCTGCCAGGTCTACTACGTGGATATAATCTCTGATACACGTACCATCAGGGGTGGGGTAGTCGGTGCCATATATAGCGATGTGGTCACGAACGCCTTGTGCAGTTTTTAAGATAAGTGGGATTAAATGAGATTCTGGGTTGTGGTCTTCTCCAATGGTTCCATTAAAAGCGGCTCCAGCAGCATTGAAATACCGAAGTGCCACATACCGAAGACCATAGGCCATGGTGAAATCACTCATCATGGTTTCAATCATAAGTTTGGTACGACCATATACATTGGTGGGATGGTGAGGAAAATCTTCCTCAATCGGTGTTTTCTCTGGCTCTCCGTATACGGCAGCGGTGGAAGAGAAAACGATTTTATTGACATCTGCTTTTCTCATACCCTCTAATAAATGCAGTGTACCTTCCACATTGTTATTGTAATATTTAGCCGGATCCACCATGGATTCGCCGACAAGAGAATAGGCTGCAAAATGGATAACACCAGAAATTTCGTACTTCTTCAGTGTTTCTGCTACGAAATCTGTATCATGAATGTCGCCTTTAACTAAAGTTACCCCTTGGGGAACCGATGCAGCATGTCCTGTAGCTAAATTATCAAACACCACAGGATGAAGTTCATGGGTAGCAGCTAGTGCTCGTACGGTATGGGAACCAATGTATCCAGCACC
>DJPC01000061.1:0-4275 GCA_002439665.1 Dialister sp. UBA6422 | reverse complement strand
CCTCCTTGGATATAAAGAAATCTGGATGTTTCATACTTGACAATAGTATATCATAAATCTTCTCCTTAATGGGCCATGGAGATCTATATAGTGAGTGGTTTACTCCCACTATTGTTAGTTGCTGGTACCCAACAACCAATGATTAACAACAGTGCTTTTCGTTTGTCATTTGAATAAATGATTAGATATTATACATTTTGCATCCCAAGTCAGTAAAGCCATATTTTATATAGTATATAAAATATAAAAGCCATGAACTGTATATAGCACGGCATAGTTCATGGCTTTGACTTTATTTATATGATTTTAACATGAGAGATAAGGATTACCATCGTATATTCCTAAAATTGGATAGCAACTTTGCCAAGTACATGATCCACCGGTACAGGTCCAATGAAACGGCTATCAGAACTATGATTTCTATTGTCGCCCATGACAAATACAGTACCTTCTGGTACGGTGTAGGTACCATCCATAGAAAATTCCATCGGTTCATTGATATATGGTTCCTCTAATTTTTCACCATTCCGGTAAACGTGACCATCATGGAAGGCTAAGGTGTCGCCACCTTTACCGATGACACGCTTGACCCATACATTATGTTCCTGGCTAGAACGATTAAAAATGGCGATATAATTTTGCATAGGTTCTGCCATGTCGTCTACCCATGAACGTTCCCGGTGGGTACGGCTATCAATGATTACAATATCTCCATATTGAGGTACCTCTCTAAATACATGACTGATTTTAGATACAATGAGATATTCTCCATTGGTGAGAGTAGGGTACATAGAATTGCCAGATACTTTTGTTGGCACAAATAAAAAAATGTGAATGATCATGGCTAGGCAAAGGGCCACCACAATAGAATAAATCCAATCTAAAATTTCATGCATAATAAACCTCCAACTATTTGATTCTGGCTTTAAAAAATAGAATGTAACAAACCAATGAATGGGAATGATATCTGTATGCATATGATACACATTATCATATAATAACTGCTATATTGATTTGTCACTTGCGTTTACATGGTATTTTTATATTTTACAACATTTTCATGAATAGGTTCAAGGTACAGTCCAAGATCTATAGTCATTCACTTTTCATAAGCAAAACGGTCTATTGATTTCACATTTTCTGCGGTTATCAATTAGGGAATATACTTTTTAAACATAATTTTTATTATGATATAATTGTTTAAAAAAATTGAGATTTACTATGGAATCTATAGAGAAATTGGGCCAAATCCCTTGACCAAAACTCCCTAGGGCGATATAGTTAAATACAGTAGATGATTATAAATTTAAATAGGTGATATCATGTTTAATTTACCCGAAAAATATGTAATGATTGACGGATTCAAAATTCCTGCAGAAAAAGCAGCAGAATACAAGAGACTCCGTGACAGTATGGCTAAAGAAGCAGATAAATTTTTCCATACATTTTGTGAAGAAGTGAAAAAGGAAAAATTGGTGGATATTCTAGGAGAAGGCATTGTAGGATATTCTTCCACTGGTGAAATGCTGGCGCGTATTTCTTTGGATCCTTTTGAATTGTCTGCCTTAAATGTAGCTTTAGGAAGAAAGAAATTGCATGAATACATGCTGGCTACTAATGGATATGACGATGATGATTATCAGCAGCTGTTAAAAGAATTCGATGAACGAAAAGCTGCTAGAAAAGCCAAAAAAGAAAAATAATAACAGGAAGGACTTTAACGACATGATCCATTTGGTTATTGATAGTACCTCTTCATTGAGCGCAGCATTTTTGGAAATCCATCCCAATGTGCATGTGATACCCCTTACCATCCAGATAGGTGGTGAATATGTACCTGAAAATGAAGCGACAATTAAACAGGTCATTGATTATTCAGAAAGAGAAAAGAAAGCAGTCCCTACCAGTCAGCCTAGTACCGGTGATTTTCTAAAATTGTTTTCTGACATTCCCCAAGAAGACCCTATTATTGTGATTTGTCTTACCGCGGCGGTGAGTGGCACCTATAATGGGGCGGTTTTGGCTGCTCGTCAGTCGGGAAGAAAGAATATTACGGTCATCAATTCTAAGACGACAGCCATCGGAATGGTGGAAGTATTGGAAGATGCATTAGAATTTATTGATGAAGGTCTTTCTTTTGAAGAAATTTCTAAGAAACTCTTAGAAGTATCAGAACTCACCAGGACTTGCTTTACTGCTGATACCTTGGACTACCTGAGACGAGGAGGTCGTATTGGCAAAGCAGCTGGTCTCATCGGAAGTATTCTAAAGATCAAACCAGTCATTTATCTCAATAAAGATAATGAAGTTGATGTACTGGCTAAAGTGCGTACCACTAAAAAAGCGGTAGCAGCCATGATGGATTTTCTTCATGAAAATTCACCTTGCAAGAGAATTGGTATCGTGCATATTGAAAATGAGGAAGGTGGCAAAGCCCTACAGGCTAAGGTACAAGAGGAATATCCTGATATTGATGTGACTCTTACAACCGGTACTCCTGTATTGGCCGCTTATCTGGGACCTGGACTTATCGGGATTATTTTTGAAAGCGCCAAATGATGGGGGATAAAATTATGTATACTATTATAGATGGAAATTGTTTTAAAAATATGCTTATCGGCGCATATCAGCTATTTCAAAAAAAATATGAAATTATCAACCAGCTCAATGTATTTCCTGTTCCTGATGGAGATACAGGAAATAACATGCTGAATACACTCAAATCCATGTATAGCATGATTGCTGATGTGAGTCCAGAAGAACCTGTGGGCATCATTGCAGAAAAAGCATCAGCTGGTGCTATTATGGGAGCGCGTGGCAATTCAGGAGTTATTTTATCCCAGATCATTCATGGTATTAGCCGCGGACTTCATGGCAAAAAGACAGCATCTTGCGGACAGATGAGTAAAGCGTTTCAATATGGCATTCTCTATGCTTATAGAGCAGTGACAAAACCTGTAGAGGGAACAATTCTTTCTGTTGCTAGAGGGATTGCTAAAGGAACCCACGATGTATATCGCAATGAAACAGATTTCAGCAAAATCTTAGAAGCATCTATTGATGCTGGGGAAGATGCACTGGCTAAGACACCAGAGCAGCTTCAGATTTTAAAAGATGCTAATGTAGTCGATGCCGGCGGGCAGGGATTGATTTTCTTCTTGATGGGTTGTCTTAATGGACTCACCGGAAAAGTGGAAGACATTAAAGTGGATGTAAAACCTGTGATTAGCCGTTTGGAAGCTAAAGGTGAATCTTTCTCTATCGAATATCCTTATTGCACAGAATTCATTATTAGCCCATGTAAGGTAAGAGCTAAGGAAGTACGCCAGAAACTTTCTTCTTGGGGTGAATCTATGATTGTTGCTGAAGGGGATAATTTAGTTAAAGTTCACATCCATGCGCAGCGTCCAGGTCATGTGCTTGATATGGCAGCTGACTGGGGTACCTTGCATGATATTAAATGTGACAACATGATTGATCAGTTCCATAAAAATAAAGAAAAGCAACAGAAAATGGAAAAGAAACCGTTAGGTATTCTTACGGTTGTTTCCGGAGACGGTTGGACTGAATTATATGAAAAATTAGGCTGTGATGTGGTTTCTGGCGGTCAATCTATGAATCCGTCTGTACAGGAACTGCAGGCAGGTATGGAAAATGGGCAGTATGAAAAATACATCATTTTGCCTAATAATAAAAATATTATTTTAGCAGCACAGCAGCTAAAAAAGATGGTAGGTGAAAAGGTGCATATTGTACCATCAACCAATCCGATGGAAGGTCTAGCTGCGGCTATGGCTTTTGATGCAGAAAATACCATTGAGGAAAATCTGGACGCTATGACTGCTAGAATGCAGGAAATTCAGTGCGGCATGATTACAACAGCTGTTCGTGATAGTTTGGTAGGGAATACCACCATTCACAAGGATGATTTTATGGGGCTGACTAAAAATCATGAAGTGGTATCGGTTCCTGATTTCCATGATTGCTTTACCAAAGTACTTGATATTCTGATCCATGAAGATACAGAAATTATCACTGTCTATTATGGAAAAGACCTTTCTGAAGAAAATTGCCAGAAAGAACTGGATAAGGTAGAAGCACAGTACCCAGATATTACATTTGAAATGTATAATGGTGGACAGCCTTTGTATCCTATGTTTATCAGTGCAGAATAATTACATCAAAGAAAAGGGGCTGTGAAATAATATAGTCTCAATAAAAAGGCAGTCCGCTGATTCATATGAGTCAACGGACTGCCTTTTGTGTTAAAATTTA
>DJPC01000057.1:11961-12148 GCA_002439665.1 Dialister sp. UBA6422 | reverse complement strand
ATGGTAGGCGATGATACCCAAGGCATTGCAGATAAGCACCATCTTCCCTGGCCTATATATGCCATGGATAGCGGAGGCATCAAAGGCAGTTTTGAAGGCGGGTATCAAGCAGCAGCACTCAGGGTCGAAAAAGAGATGAAACCACTTCCTAAAATAGAGGGAAGTGTGAATATCCTAGGACTTTCTA
>DJPC01000057.1:6339-11917 GCA_002439665.1 Dialister sp. UBA6422 | reverse complement strand
ATGAAAGGGCGGGAAGATGCTTGTGAAATCCGCCGCATCTTGGAAAAAGCGCATGTACCTGTTATATCTATGCCGGGGGCAGGTGATACCTGGGATACGATCATGAAAGCACCATCGGCTGCACTGAATGTAGTGGTCAGAGATGAATTGGGACTTTCTTTGGCTAAGACCATGGAAGAAGATTTTGGCATTCCTTATATTTCTATAGGTCTTCCTTATGGAGTAGAGGGAACATTGGCATGGGTATCGTCTATTGTGGAAGCCTTGGGATGCGGAGATATGACGCTTCTTAAAGAAGAAGGAGAGAAAGAAAAGTCCTATCTTTTCCGAAAGGGAAATAATCTAGAATCTCTTTGGGGAGCGCTTTGGTTTGATCATATCCTGGTATCCGCACCGCCTTCAGAAGCATTAGGTATTGCAGAAGCGATTCGCCGCGAGTGGGCAGATACGGCCAAGATGACGATTCATTGCCAGGCAAAAACAGACCGCACGAATCCTGCTGCCGATGAAATCCGTATTGTAGGAAAAGATGATAAGACCATTGGAGAAGACTATGAAAACTGGTCCGGCGGATTGCTTTTAGGTAGTAGCCATGAGACCATGCATATGAAAAGACTGGGGAAACACTTTGCCTCTTTCCATATTGCGTTACCTTCCCATGATGAAGTGCATTTTACCGATGTTCCTATGGTTGGCCTTCGCGGCGCAGCCTATTTGTACGAAGAGCTGTGGAATGCTAAGCTAAGAGCCGCTATGGAAAAAGCGTAAGAAACATAAAGCAATCTATAAAAATAGGAATACAATGGAAAAACATCATTGATTTTGTCAGGATAAAAGTTTTTTATTCATTGATAAAACGTAGAAAGAGTCGCTGATTTTAAATAAATCGGCGACTCTTTAATAAATTAATGAAATCCTTTGTCAAATTATGATATAATAAAAACTACACAACACAAAGAAAGTCTGTTTTTGTATGCTCTAATGGGAACTATTATACTCATTTTTAGATATAAAGAGGATGTCATAGATGCCGGAAAAAATATTACGAACCATATTTGTTCTGCTCTTTACTGTCCTAGGAATCGTTTTATCTCGTCAAGGAGAATCAGTGCTGACGGCGCTGCTTCCTAATTCTGTTTTGACAGAGACCATACTGGGGATTACTTTCATGTCCCTAGGTGCGATGCTTTTGGGCGGTATTTTAGGTGCTATTGTAGGGTGCGCCATTTCTCCTTACTTGATTCAAAGTTTATATGCTTTCACTTCTCGCATGGAGAAGTCTTTATCTGCTATGTCTACCCAAGACCTGGTGGCAGGTACATTGGGACTTTTCTTAGGACTTATTATTGCCAATCTAGTAGGTCTTGCCTTTGGCAGTGTGCCTTATATTGGGCCTTATGTGTCTGTGGTACTCAGTATTGTGCTAGGCTATTTGGGAATGCATCTGGCTGTTAGCAAAAAGGCAGAAATGGCCAGCTGGTTTAAATTCCATGCCGAAAGCCGGAGCGATAAAGAAAAGAAGAAAAGTAAAGAGAAATATATTGGAAAGCTCCTAGATACCAATATCATTATTGATGGTCGCGTGGCAGATATTTACCAAACAGGTTTTTTGGAAGGCCCTATTGTGGTGCCCGTTTTTGTGTTGGAAGAATTACAGAAAATTGCCGATAGCTCTGATGTACTGAAACGAAATAGAGGGCGCCGGGGATTGGATATTTTAAACCACATGAGAAAGAAAAATCGGGATGATATTAAAATTATTACCGATGATTTCGAAGATATCAATGAAGTGGATTCCAAACTGATCAAATTGGCTCGGGAAAAGGGCTATAAGATTATCACCAATGACTATAATTTGAATAAAGTGGCAGAACTGCAGGGAGTGACCGTCCTCAATGTGAATGATCTGGCCATTGCTGTAAAGCCAGCTGTGATTCCAGGAGAGCAGATTTTTGTTCAGCTTGTAAAAAATGGCAAAGAAGAAGGTCAAGGTGTGGCATACCTGGAAGATGGTACTATGATTGTAGTAGAAGGCGGTAGCCAATGCATTGGCCGAGAAGTGCCGGTTATTATTACCTCTGTACTACAAACCTCTGCAGGAAAAATGATTTTTGCTAAGTTGGAAAATGAAGTGGCATGAATAGTTTAAATAGTTTAATTTTAGTGGCGGCTGGACAAGGAAGCCGAATGGGGGCGCCGGTCAATAAATTGCTTTTAGAGCATAAGGGACGTCCATTGATTTTTTATACATTGAAAAATGTTTTTTCTAGTGAAGATATTTCAGAACTTGTTATTGTGGCAAGGAAAGAAGAAGAGCATATATTTGAGTCCATTCTAGGAACTTTAGAACACCACATTCCTGTGAAATTTGCACCTGGCGGTGCTACTAGAGTGGAATCAGTGAAGAATGGACTTAAAGCGCTATCCCATTTATCGAAGAAAGTTCTGATTCACGATGGCGCAAGGCCTTTTGTAGATGGACGGACCATCGATGAAGCCTTTCGATCTATTACTAAGGAAAATCCTGCGGTGGCTGTAGGGGTTCCTTGTGTAGATACCATCAAAGAAGTGGAACATAGTACCATTCTTTCTACGCCTGATAGAAGCCGCCTGTACCGGGCACAGACGCCTCAGGGGGCTTTTTCTGATGTCATGATTGCTTCTATGAAAGGAATGTCTTCTTTAGCAGGAGTCACAGATGATGCGTCTGTGCTAGAAAAAGCAGGCGTTCCTGTGACTATGATTCCAGGAAGCGAAGATTTCTTTAAAGTAACAACCCCGCAAGATTGGAGCCGATTTGTACAGATGATTCAAAAAAATGAACCCCCTTTTCGTATAGGAGAGGGGTATGATATTCATCGCTATGATGAGAATCGTCCCCTTATCCTAGGTGGCGTTCTTATACAAGAAACAGGAGGCCTTTTGGGGCATAGCGATGCAGATGTATTGCTCCATTCCATTATGGATGCCATGCTTGGTGCTGCAGGGCTTCCTGATATTGGGCATTATTTTCCTGACACAGATGAGCGGTTTGCTGGGGCGGACAGTGCCAAGCTATTACTCCAGGTGAAATCTATATTAGATAAAGAAGGATATATGGTAGGCAATATCGATAGTACAGTGATTGCTGAAAGGCCGAAACTGGCACCCCATATTTCTCGCATAAAAACTTCCATTGCGTCCCTACTTGGGGTCCAAGAAAGCCAAGTAGGCGTAAAAGCTACCACCAATGAAAAACTCGGTGCTATAGGTAGAAAAGAAGGTATGGCTGCTTTGGCATCGGTGATTATTTTTAGAAAATAGTTGCTATGACTAGGATATTTTAGTCGTGAGCTACCATTTTATAGATTGCTTTCCTGCTTTCCCTTGAAAGCAGATAGCAAACATGCATTTTAAGGAGGAAATCATTTCATGGATAAGAAATTAAAAGTTCGTTTTGCCCCAAGTCCCACAGGTCCATTTCATATTGGGGGCGCTCGTTCCGCTTTGTTCAATTGGCTCGTAGCTCGCCATGCAGGCGGTACATTCCTGGTCCGTATCGAAGATACAGATCTGAAGCGTTCCACTAGAGAATCAGAAGAAAATATCAAAGAATCATTGAAATGGCTTGGCATGAACTGGGATGAAGGCATTGATGTAGGTGGTCCTAATGGCCCATATCGCCAGACAGAACGTTTGGATATTTATAAAAAAGAAGTACAGCGCCTGCTGGATGAAGGCAAAGCATACTATTGCTATTGCACAGCAGAAGAACTGGAAGAAAGCCGCAAAAAACAATTGGCTGAAGGGAAAACTCCCGTATATGATGAACATTGCCGCCACCTGACAGATGAAGAAATCGCTTCCTACAAAGCAGAAGGAAGAAAACCGGTTATTCGTTTGAAAGTCAGAAAAGAAGGCGTTTTTGCTTTTGATGATATGGTTCGTGGCCATGTAGAATTTCAGGCAGCTGGTGTAGGAGACTTTATTATTGTCAAGTCCGATGGCATTCCGGTTTATAATTTCGCTGTTGTTATCGATGATGCTCTCATGGGCGTAACCCACGTTATCCGCGCAGAAGAACATCTGTCCAATACACCTCGTCAGTTGGCGATTTATGAAGCTTTGGGCTATGAAGTGCCGAAGTTTGGCCATATTTCTTTGATTCTTGGGGAAGACCACAAGAAGATGAGTAAACGTCACGGAGCTACTTCTGTTACAGAATATAAGAATATGGGCTATCTGCCACAGGCTGTAGTCAATTATCTGGCCCTTCTGGGGTGGACTCCGAAGGGAGATCAGGAAATCTTCACAGAAGAAGAATTGATCAAACAGTTCTCTATGAAGCGTGTATCCTCCAATGATGCTGTATTTGATATCAATAAACTCAACTGGATCAATTTCCAGTACATGAAGAAATTGGACGAAAATCAGCTCTTTGATGTGGTATTCCCTTTCTTAGTCAAAGCGGGCTATGCAGAAGAACATCCTACAGAAGAAAAGAAGGATTGGCTAAAGAGAGTGGTATGGTACATGAAAGACCATATTTACTATGCTGGCCAGGCTGCTAATGAACTGAAGCTCTTCTTCGAAGATATGCCAGAACTGACAGATCCAGAAGTACTGGCTATCATGAAAGTGGCAACGAGTAAGGAACTGATTACAGCTTTCACAGCAGCATTAGAAGAGCTGGATACCTTTGACCAGGCATCTATTAAAAAATGTTTCAATGCGACTATGAAAGAACATGGCATCAAAGGAAAAGCTGCTTATGAACCAGCTCGTATTGCATTGACTGGCGTTACCCAGGGACCAGGCATGTTTGAAATGATGGAACTCTTTGGTAGAGAAAAGACATTAAGCCGTCTCCATGACAGTTTGAAATATTGCTAATCCATGGGATGATTCATTTGGCAGTATAGCCAAATAGTCATTTACATCTCTAGAATTTTAAAATGGATGCTTCCCTATACGTAGAGAGGCATCCATTTTTTGATAAGCGAAATAGAATATTCATGGAGGCCAAAAGACATGAACCTATTCACAAGAAGTGGTCCATGTCTTTTGACATGCTATTTTATTGAAACTATTTTTTGAACCTAACCGACCTATGTGATAAAATAAGTATCAAAATACCCTTTCTTTACGGTATTCATGCATATCAATCAGTGATTTGTGATTGGCAGGCTAGAGAGTCTGATGAAGTAGCTAGATATTTTTAAAATGGATCATCAGGTTGAGATTGTCATAGCCAGATGGATGCTACATTCTTTTTCCTATGGCTAGTGATGCATTCTGGGCTATCCATTTTTCCAAGGAGCAGTTTGGGTGCATTCTTCATCTAGTTTCCAATCCAACGAATGGAGGAACGTCAATGGAAGAAAAAAGAGAAGCTTCCAATTTTATTGAAGCAGAAATCAATAAGGATATCGAAAATCATGTATACGCTAATGATCGAGTCATGACTCGTTTTCCACCGGAACCTAATGGATACCTTCATATCGGTCATGTAAAGAGTATTTGTCTCAACTTTGGCATTGGAGAAAAATATCATGGGGCAACCAATATCCGTTTCGATGATACCAATCCGACCAAAGAA
>DJPC01000057.1:5442-6226 GCA_002439665.1 Dialister sp. UBA6422 | reverse complement strand
TATGAATTTGCGTGCAAATTGATTCGCATGGGGCTGGCTTACGTGGATGACCAGAGCAGCGAGGAAATCAAGGCTACCCGCGGAGATCTGACTCATCCGGGTATTAATAGTCCTTATAGAAATCGCAGCGTAGAAGAAAACCTGAAACTCTTCCAGGAAATGAAAGAGGGTAAGTATGGAGATGGCGAAAAGGTACTCCGTGCGAAAATTGATATGGCTTCTCCCAATATGGTTATGAGAGACCCAGTCATTTATCGTGTCCTTCATGCGACCCATCATAGAACAGGAGATACTTGGTGTATTTATCCTCTTTATGATTTTGCTCATCCTTTATCCGATGCCTTAGAAGGAATTACCCACTCCATTTGTACCTTGGAATTTGCAGAAAGAAGACCTCTTTACAACTGGTGTCTCCAGGCTTTTGATGGAAAAGAAAAGCCGCGGCAGATCGAATTTGCTCGTCTTAATGTGACTACCATGATTACCAGTAAGAGAAAACTTCGTAAATTGGTAGAATCCGGTTTGGTTTCTGGTTGGGATGATCCTCGTATGCCAACTGTTAGTGGTATCAGAAGAAGAGGATATACTCCAGAATCTCTTCGTCGGTTCTGTGAAGAAGTAGGGGTTGCTAAAGCAGATAATCTGGTAGAAATTGCACAGCTAGAACACTGCATCAGAGAAGATCTGAAAGTGAAAGCACCTCGTATCATGACCGTCATTGACCCGGTCAAGGTCGTCCTTACCAACTATCCAGAAGGTAAAATCGAAGAAGTAACCATGGAAC
>DJPC01000057.1:0-5344 GCA_002439665.1 Dialister sp. UBA6422 | reverse complement strand
AAATTCTTCCGCATGACTCCAGGTAAAGAGGTTCGTCTCAAAGGCGCTTATATCGTAAAATGCGAAGGTGTTTTGAAAGATGAAGAAGGGAACATCAAAGAAATTCACTGCACTGTCGACTTTGATACCAAGAGCGGTACCCCAGGGGCTGACAGAAAAGTCAAAGGCACCTTACATTGGGTATGTGCAGACACCGCAGTGGATGTAGAAACTCGTCTCTATGATTATCTCCTTCCACCGGATGACACAGAAGATGGCAGAGATTTCATGGAAAAAGTGAATACCCACTCTTTGGTGGTGATGCATTCCAAAGCAGAACCGGAAATCAAGAAATACCATGTAGGTGATAGATTCCAGTTCCTGCGTAAGGGTTTCTTTATTATTGATCAGGACAGCACAGAAGATCATTTGGTATGTAACCGTATCGTAGGTCTTCGTGATAGCTGGGCTAAACTGCAGAAAAAGAATTAATAAGTACAATACGCGATCGGTGACTAGGGTAGTTGAATTCCCTTAGTGCGTAGGGAAAATACTATGGCATTTTTCCCCATATGCACTTGTCACCTTTTGCAAATGAGGCATTTTATGAAATATACATGGTTGGCTGCGTCTTTCTTGTCACTGGCTCTTTTGTGTCCATGGCCTTCTATGGCACAGGATGTATTGAATTTGCGGGGCATTGGTAAAATGAATGTCCCCCAGAAGATTACTTTCCAAAAAGGGCAGCAAGAAGCGTTGCCTTTTATGGCCGATGGGGGAGCAAAAAAGTATTTTCTTCGCAAAGGATTGACGGAAGATACTTTTTATACCATGACATATAGCAATCCACCGGATTATACCTATGGATGGGCACTCTCTCAAAAATTAGGGATTCCTTTCTTGTTTGCCATCGGTGAAATTGCCCATAAAGATGATTCTCCTGAAGCGAAGATGGATCTCTTTGCCAATTACTTCAATCAGCAGATCATGGATGCAGGAGCCACCTATGAGGGAGATACACCCCTTATTAAGAGCAAAGATAAAAATCATCTTCGCTGGGAAGGTTCTTTTACCATTCGTACCAAAGAAAAGAATATCTACTATAATGAAGCCTATCAAATGGTACTTCAATGTGATGGATATTTTACGACCCTGGGTATTTTTGCAACCGATGCAGATGTTAAGGATGTTACTGCAGCGATAGCCAAAATGGTACAGAAGCGAAAACTTCCAGAAAAAACAAGATTGGCGGATCTCTCTAAACGTGGGACATCCCTTACGGAATATGGGGGATAAATAGGACATAAAGACCTAGGAGAAGCCATCTCTGGTATACTAATTTGCTTGACAATAATAGAGTAAATCAGTAATATAGAAGAGTAAAACAATCCAAATCAAATTTGGCATTGATAGGAGGAATTTTAAATGGCAAAAGTAGCAATTGTATATTGGTCCGGTTCTGGTAATACCGAAGCTATGGCTCAGGCAGTAGAAGAAGGTGCAAAGGCAGCAGGTGCTGAAACCACCCTTTCCTTTGTTTCCGATACCACCGCTGCTGATGTAGCACAGTTTGATCACATCGTTCTTGGCTGCCCAGCAATGGGTAACGAAGAATTGGAAGAATATGAATTCGAACCATTCTTCGCAGAACTGCTCCCACAGCTGAAAGGCAAAGTAGTAGGTATTTTCGGTTCCTATGCTTGGAATCAGGGCGACTGGATTGAAAACTGGAAAAAACGTTTCGATGATGAAGGCGTTGCTCTCGTTGCTGATCCGGTTAAAGCATACAGCTATCCAGATGATGATGCTCTTGAAGCATGCAAAAAATTGGGCGAAACTGTAGCTAAAGCGTAAGAAATCATAAAAAAGGGCGTTCCTTGGAGCGCTCTTTTTTTGTAGGATAGTGACTAGTAGACCAGTCACTGGTGCCTAGGATTTGCTGCGCACTTCTGAGTCACCAGTGATGAGCTACCAGTCACCTATAAGAGGAGAATATCATGGGAGAAAAAGTCGCTATCATTTATTATTCTGCCACAGGAAACACGGAAGCTATGGCAGAAGCAGTGGCTGTGGGGGCTAAAAAAGCAGGAGCAGAGGTACTATTGGCACCGGTTTCTGATGTGGACCCAGTGGTTATTGGAAATACCTATCACCATATCATCCTAGGGTGCTCTGCCTGGGGAGTGGAAGTCATCGAAGAAGCACAGATGAAACCCTTCTGCAATAAACTAAAGCCCTATCTCAAAGGGAAAGTGATGGGAATATTTGGCTCCTGTGGGTGGAGCCGTGGGGCTTGGCTCAATTCTTGGTATAATGAACTTCACTTTGCAGGGGCTACGTTTCCTTCCCATCCTCTTCTAGCCTATGGCTACCCAGATGAAACGGCTCTTAAAAATTGCGAAGAATTGGGAGAAACAGTGGCTAAAGCCTAAAGCAAAACACAGGAAGATTCTTTAGAGAGGAAGGTCTCGCTGTAAGAATCTTAAGACCTTTAAAGGGCCTATTTTATATATCATCTTTGACTATTTTTACTACTATATAGAGGTAAATAACCGATGGACTGGAATTCTAAATTTTCATCCGATGTGAAAGGGGTTTCCTTTTCTGGCATCCGTAAATTTTTTGATTTAGCAAGTACCATGAAAGATGTGGTTTCCTTAGGCGTAGGAGAACCAGACTTTGCAGCACCAGACAAGGTGATCGAAGCATCCATTGCCAGCTTGAAGCGGAAGGAAACCTCCTATACTTCCAACTGGGGCATTTTGGAACTTCGAGAAGAAATCGCTAAACTTTTCAAAAATCGCTATGGACTGTCTTACAATCCAGAAGATGAAGTCATGGTGACTGTAGGTGTATCAGAAGCAATCGGCATTGTGATGACCACCTTCTTAAATCCTGGAGATGAAGTACTCATTCCAGATCCCGCTTACCTAGCATATCCAGCTTGCGTATCTCTGGCCCATGGGAAACCTGTGCTGGTACCTACCTATGGAGATAATGAATTCAAACTCACTGTAGAAGAATTGGAAAAGAAAGTCACTCCAAAGACAAAGGCACTCCTCATTGGCTATCCGAACAACCCTACTGGCACAGTAATGGATAGAGAATCTTTGGAACAGGTGGCTGCTTTTGCTAAGAAACATGACCTGATTGTCATTGCCGATGAAATCTACTGTGATCTCACCTATGATGGCAGCCATACCTGCTTTGCTTCTTTGCCAGATATGAGAGAAAGAACCATTGTGATGAATGGATTCTCCAAGTCCTATGCCATGACGGGTATGCGCATTGGGTATATTTGTGCTCCCAAAGAAGCACTGGAAGAAATCTATAAAGTCCACCAGTATGAGATTCTCTGTGCTTCCACCACTAGCCAGTATGGAGCCTTAGAAGCTCTTCGCTCCTGCGATGATGATGTGAAAGCCATGTTTGAGGAATACAAAGCCCGCAGGGAAATCATTTATCAGGGCCTTCTAGATATGGGGCTTCCTGTGTTTAAACCAAAAGGAGCTTTCTATATTTTCCCAGACATCAGCTCTACGGGTATGGATGATGAAGAATTCTGTGACCGCTTGCTGAGAGAAGAAAAAGTAGGCGTCGTACCAGGGACCTGCTTCGGACCCCAGGGAAAGAATCATGTACGTATTTCCTATGCAGCGAGCCGTGAACAAATCAGAGAAGCGCTGAAACGAATGAAACGATTCGTAGAAAAGTATAAAAAGTAAATGCTTTTTCTCTTTCCTGTTTCTATACCTATCTAAAAAGCAGGAACACATCTTAGTTATATCAAAGGTGTGTTCCTGCCTTTTTTGCATGGAAAATCAGATAGTATCTATGGCATGATATAATGGAATCAAAATATTATACATGAGTGGCTGCTCGTTCATTCATTTTGGGTGGGATTTCTTTTTCCAAAGGTTTAAGGGGTTATATTCTTACATGTAAACCTTATACCCATCTTATAAATATATTGATAGAATAGTGCCAATTCTATGCATTTGAATACCAAACTTTTACTACATAGTTCAGTCAGTATGGGACGTAAGAATGATGGAGCGCCCACTACATTAGGAAATCACTGTTGGTTTATGTCCTGCTCTGTTATATTCCTTTCCAACAACAAACAACAAGCAACCAATTGATAGGGAGACAAAATAATGGCAAAAAATAAAACGAAATATGTATGCTCCAATTGCGGAGCGGAAACGATACGATGGATGGGGCGGTGTCCCCAGTGTGGTGAATGGAATACCTTAGAAGAAGTGGTAGAAGAAGCGGTACCGAAACATCTTCAGATCAGTCACGAAGTGGTCACATCGAAGAAACCACAGAAACTGTCTGAAGTGAATCTGGAAAATCATGAACGGATGCTCCTTCATATGCCTGAAGTGGATAGACCATTAGGAGGGGGTATCGTACCTGGTTCTGTCATTCTTTGGGGCGGCGAACCGGGTATCGGTAAATCCACTTTGATACTCCAAGTCTGCTCTGCTATGGCAAGAGAAGGAAGGAGCGTACTCTATTGCAGCGGCGAAGAATCAGAACCACAAATCAAAATGCGAGCCGATAGGCTTCATGTATCCAGCGATACCCTTATGGTTTATTCCGGCGGGAATCTGGATAGCATAGTAAAAGAAGCAGAAAAGCTTACGCCATCCATGTTGGTCATTGATTCCATCCAGACCATGTACCTTTCCAGTAGCGACTCGCCCATGGGAAGTCCAGCACAGATTCGTGACTGCACTGCCGTCCTGGTGCGTCTTGCCAAACAGTACAATATCGCAGTCATGATTATTGGTCACGTCACCAAAGAAGGAAATCTAGCGGGACCGCGTATCTTAGAGCACATGGTGGACGTGGTATTTTACCTGGAAGGGGATCGAAGCTATCAATTCCGCGTGCTTCGTACCGTGAAAAATAGATTCGGCTCCACCGCAGAATCTGGCTTATTCGTCATGGAAGGACAAGGGCTGAAAGGCATTGAAGACCCGTCCAAATACCTGCTCCGCGATAGAGCTAGCCTCACGCCAGGGTCTACGGTTGTGGCCTGTATGGAAGGCCTTCGTCCCGTGTTAGTGGAAATCCAGGCACTTACGGTGCATTCCGTACTAGCCATTCCGCGGCGCATTTCTGCTGGCTATGACTACAACCGCATGATTATCCTTTTGGCAGTACTGGAAAAACGAGGACACTTTCCTTTTTCTGCTGACGATGTATACCTCAATGTGGCTGGAGGCTTTCGGGTGAAAGAAACCGCAGCAGACCTGGCAGTGGCTATGGCTCTTATTTCTATCAAATGCGACGTCCCTGTCCCAGCGGGCGTGATGGCCTTAGGGGAGATTGGCCTCACAGGAGAAATCATGCC
>DJPC01000115.1 GCA_002439665.1 Dialister sp. UBA6422 | reverse complement strand
CCCTCAGCCTACGGCAGCTCCCCCGGCAGGGGAGCCAAGACGCTAGTTCTGATTTCACTGTAGCAGTTATCCCTAGAGCCTAGCTACTAATCCCTAATCCCTAACAATCCCTATTTCATCATAAAGGCGGTGCATGATGTATATTTCCCATTTATCTATTCACAATTACCGGACATTCCAGCAAGTGGATTTCCATTTCGATAGCCACATGAATTACGTGGTGGGAGATAACAATATCGGAAAGAGTAATCTGCTGTATCTTTTGAAGGGAATCACCCATGGGGAAGGGTTTCGGGAAAATGATTTTCTAGATACTGATGAGCCCATTGAGATAGAGATGACTTTAGCAGAAGAAGGGGTCAAGGAAGAAATTCATCTGCACCTGGTGCAGCATGTGCAGGAGGTAGTCCCCAGGCTTTTTGACCAAGATAGTGGAAACATGCTGCCTTTGGAGTCTATGCGATGTCTCTTTTACATGGATTTCGGTCTCTTTGAAGTGCCGCGAAATATGCTAACTGACCAGCTCGTTACCCAAGTGATTCAGCTTTTCCAGGAATATTTCTCCTGTGGAGAAAAGGTGGTGGATGAGGTAGAGAGACGAATGAATGTTTATGGATTCCATTTGTCTCTTCTCCGCAAAGACCCAAAGCAGGCTGCATTGGCATTTTTTAATGCCATTTTTGGAAATGAGATGGGCAGTAGTGGAAGCCACTTCACGAATCGTCTCATGGTAGCCATTGGAGTGGTACTTTTAGCCAAGATGAAAGAAAAGAAGGAAAGTAAAGCCATTTCTTTTGACAATATGGTGACCACTGATGCCAGGGGAAGACGTTTCCTTACTATGTTGGTCAGCATTGATGAACCGGAACTTCATTTGCATCCCTACTTGCAACGGGCGATTTTGGCCTTTGTGCGGGCAGTACTTAATAATAAGGAACCTTTTTTCCTCCATCTTGTCCAAGAGGTGCTAGGTGTGGATGGCCTCGATGGACAGCTTTTCGTGGTCACTCATTCTACCGATGCTTTGGTCAATGATTATCGGCAAATCATTCGTATGTACTGGAATGAAAAAAATCAAGTCGAAGCAGCGTGTGGCGCCTCTTTTCACTTTTCCAGTGAAATAGAAAAGCACCTCATCATGCATTTTCCAGAAGTCAAGGAAGCACTGTATTCTAGGTGTACTATCTTGGTGGAGGGAGAAACAGAGTATGGCTCTTTTGGCTATTTTGCAAGAACATTGGGGGTTCATCTAGATTATTATGGGATTTGCCTCATCAATGCTAGAGGAGAAAGCTCCATTGCGAAGATTGCTCAGCTCATCCGCCGGTTTCATATCCCTGCGGTGTGTCTCTATGATAGAGATGTGATGGGAGACGGCGGAAAATCTCCTTATATATTTTATACTAATTATATATGTTATGAGATGGATGTGGTCAAAGCTTGTCTAGGAGCCCATAGCCGAAAGGTATTAGACCGGGTGATTTCTGATATGGAGGAAACGGGAGATACGGTAAGTTCAGCTCTGATTAAGAAGGCAGGAGCCAAATTGGATGTTCCTAAGGGTTTCTATCCACCAAAGAAGCTTAAAAATATCAATCCTAGAGATGAAAAGGCCTTGGAGTTTTATTACTTTGCCTGGCTTTATGGAAATAAAGGCGTCATCATTGGTCGCGCCTTAGGAGAACATTTGACGAAGAAAGAAATACCAGACTCTTTTGCGAAAGTGATAGAAGCGGCGAAAAAGTTGGCACAATAAACGCCGTGAGAAATGAGGAGTGGTGGATGGGTGCTTAAGATGACGTAGTCGTCTCATTTTGTATGATGCTAGACAGAAGCGGAGCCCTATTAAAATATGTGTACTCACTGACTTAAGCGGGATATGTAATGAACTTTTTGGTAGCAAGGGTTCTAAAAATACATAGACGCTTGAGACAGCTGAGGATTTTTACATTAGGAAAAATCATGATATATTTCTTTTAAACTGATCGTATGGAGTATCTAGGAGCATTTCTTTGCAAAACTATTTTAAAATACCCAATCTCATCTCTCTCGCTACTAATCCCAAGTTATCAATGACTAAGATCAGTTAATAAAAAAATAATTCATCTTCCTATTGAAAAAATAAGTCTTACCCTTTATTATTATAGGGATAACTATTTTTATGGTATTTTCTGTATATTTATGTTATTGGTTATCGGAATGCCAAGCAACTGACAACCAGCAACAGATCACAAAAAATATCATAGTGTAAATTCAAGGAGGCCGGCATGAGTACGATTTCACTCAAGGGCCGTTCAGTTCTTGGACTTGCTGATTTTACAGCAGAAGAGATTGAACGGATCCTGGAAGTAGCAAAACACATGAAAAAAATTGTGTTATCCGAAAATAAAAAAAGAGATTTGCTAAAAGGAAAATCCATTGTAACAGTGTTTTCTGAAGCATCTACCAGAACTCGTAGTTCTTTTGAATTGGCCGGTAAATATTTAGGGGCCGATGTTATCAATATTACAAAGAGTGGCAGCTCAATGACGAAGGGCGAAAGCATGAGAGATACATTGCTTACCGTTTCCGCTATGGGAGTGGATGCAGTGGTTATTCGTGATTCTTCTGAAGGGGCTGCTCTTTTTGCGTCCAAGGTCATGAGCCCGAAAGTCAAAGTACCGGTGGTGCTTAATGCAGGTGATGGTGCTCACGCTCATCCGAGTCAGGCACTTTTGGAACTTTTCACATTGAAAGAAGCGGGAAAACACATCAAAGGTATGAAGTATGTCATCATTGGGGATGTGCTTCATTCCAGAGTGGCTAGAAGTGATATTATCGGATTTACAAAATTAGGGGCAGAAGTGCATCTGGTAGGACCAAGAACCTTGGTGCCTAAAGAACTAGAAGCCATGGGTTGTATCGTAGATGATGATTTGGAAACAGCCTTAAAAGATGCAGATGCCATCAATATTCTTCGCATCCAGTTGGAAAGAGCTGCTGCTGGTTTTATTCCTACCACTAGAGAATATGCTCGTCTTTGGGGAATCAATAAGAAGAGACTTTCTCTTTGTAAACCGGATGTAGCAGTCATCCACCCAGGTCCTATGAACCGAGGCATTGAAATCGGTTATGATGTAGCCTACGATGAAGCATCTTGGATCCAGGAAGAAGTAAGAAATGGAGTAGCTGTACGTATGGCTCTTGAATATTTGACACTGACGGAGGGAAATATCGATGCTCTTAATTAAAAATGGTACTATCGTAAACCCTGCTAAGGGGCAGCATGAAGTGGCAGATATTCTGGTAGATCAAGGGAAAGTTGTAAAAATTGGACACGACTTGGATACTAAGGGACAGGACGTGGAAACAGTGGATGCGAAAGGTCTTTTTGTGACCCCAGGTCTTATTGACATGCATGTCCATCTTCGTGAACCAGGACAGGAAGCCAAAGAAGATATTTACACTGGTACAAAGGCAGCTGCTGCTGGTGGTATCACCCGAGTAGCTACTATGGCTAATACCAAACCGGTTATTGATAATGTGGCTGTCCTTCGGGATGTGCAGCACCGGGTAGAAGAAACAGGTGTTGTGAAAGTCAGCGTCATTGGTTCTTTGTCCAAAAATTTGGAAGGTAAGCAGCTCTCTGAAATGGGAGATATGGCAGCGGAAGGAGCTGTGGCTTTCTCTGATGATGGTCACTATGTAGAAAGTGCAAACTTCATGCGCCGGGCTATGGAATATGCGGATCAGCTAGGGAAAATGGTCATCGATCATGCAGAAGATATGACTATGTGTGGTCATGGCTTTATGAATGAAGGTAAAGTTTCTTATGCTATGGGTGTCACAGGAAGACCAGCGGCCGGTGAAAATATCGCTGTCGCTCGTGACCTGCTACTTTCTGAACTCACTGGTTGTCACATCCATATTGCTCATGTGTCTAGCGGTAAGGCAGTAGACCTGATCCGTCAGGCGAAGAAAAAGGGCGTGAATTGTTCTACCGAAGTGACTGCACAGCATTTATATTTCACCGATGAATGGTTGAAGAATTATGAATCAGCTTTCAAGATGGCTCCTCCTATTCGAACAGAAGACGATAGAGAAGCACTTATTGCTGGTTTGAAAGATGGGACCATCGATGCCATCATGACTGACCATGCGCCCCATTGCAATGAAGAAAAAGATGTGCCATTCAACTGTGCGCCAAATGGTATCGCAGGATTGGAAACGTCTCTAGCTTCTACATTGACAGTGCTTTATCATCAGAATGGTTTTACCATAGATAGAATTGTAGAGCTTATGAGTGTGAACCCGGCTAAGCTTCTTGGCATCGAAGGCGGTGTCCTGGAAGAAGGAAAACCGGCAGATATTACACTCATTGATCCAGATACAGAATGGACTGTCCATGGACAGGATCTCTATACAAAATCCCTCTTCACCCCCTATGAAGGGCTGACTTTGAAAGGAAAGGCAGTCATGACTATCGTGGATGGAGAGATTGTAATGAAAGAAGGAAAGGTGCTCGCATGAAAGGCCTCTTGATTTTGGAAAACGGCGCTCGCTTTGAAGGGGATCTCTTAGGTTCCGTAGAAGGATTGGGCGAACTGGTATTTAATACAGGAATGACAGGATATCAGGAATGTTTCACTGACCCTTCTTATGAAGGACAGATTCTTACTCTGACCTATCCTTTGATTGGTAACTATGGTGCCAATGATCTGTTTATGCAGAATAGAAAACCAGCAGCGGCTGGTTTTGTGTTAGACCAGATTGCCGATCATCCTTCCAATTGGGAATGCAAGGAAAAAATTACTGACTTTATCGAAAGATACCATGTACCTTGTCTTTACAATGTAGATACCCGTGCGGTTACCCGCATGGTACGTACCCATGGGGTTATGAAAGCCATTATTGTCAGTGCCGATAGAAGTGAAGATTTTATTCAGGCTGAACTGGCAAAACCTCTCCATCATGACCAGGTAGAACGGGTCACTACAGCCTATCCTTACACCTATGGGGAAGGAAAATATCAGGTATCTCTTCTGGATTGCGGTCTTAAGAAAAATATTCTGGTTTCTTTGGCGGCCAATGACTGCACCGTCCATGTATTCCCTGCTCATACTTCTGCAGAAGAACTCTTGGCAGGAAATCCAGATGGCATTTTCCTCTCTCCTGGACCAGGAGATCCACAGGATGTACCCTATGTGGTAGAAACAGTAAAGAAACTCATTGGTAAAAAGCCGATTTTTGGTATTTGCCTGGGTATCCAGATGCTGGCTACTGCTTTAGGCGGTCATACTTTTAAGTTGCCTTTTGGACATCGTGGTGCCAACCATCCAGTAAAAGATCTTCGTACTGGCCGTGTTTATATCACTAGCCAGAACCATGGCTATGCCATTTCTGATGAAAACCTTCCAGACTGCATCGAAGTCACTCATAGAAGCGTAAACGACGGTACCATCGAAGGAATCCGTCATAAGACACTTCCTATTCAGGCAGTGCAGTACCATCCGGAAGCATCTCCGGGACCGAAGGATAATTTCTATCTTTTCACCGAATTTACCAAGGCCATGGAGGAATTCAAAAAATGATTAATAAAGATGTAAAGAAAGTTCTCGTTATCGGCAGTGGTCCTATTGTCATCGGACAGGCAGCTGAATTTGACTATGCTGGTACCCAGGCTTGCCGTTCTCTTCGTGAAGAAGGGGTCGAAGTCGTTCTGGTCAATAGCAATCCATCTACCATTATGACCGATGTGGATATCGCTGATCGTGTCTATATCGAACCTATCACCCTTCCTTTTGTGACAGAAGTTATCAAGAAAGAACGTCCAGATGCCCTTCTGGCTACGCTAGGTGGACAGGTAGGCCTTAATATGGCTGTCCAGCTCTCTGATGCTGGGGTTTTGGAAAAGTACGGTGTGAAACTCCTTGGCTCTTCTCTCCATGCCATCAAACATGCAGAAGATCGCGAACTTTTCAAAGAAGCTATGGAAGAAATCCATCAGCCTGTACCGGAATCTGATATTTTTGAAGAATTAGATAAAGCCGTGGCTTTTGCTGATAAAATCGGTTATCCAGTCATCATCCGCCCGGCTTATACCTTAGGTGGTACCGGCGGTGGTATCGCTCATGATAGATATGAAATGGAAGAAATCGCGAACCGGGGTATCAAGCTCTC
>DJPC01000124.1:185-2567 GCA_002439665.1 Dialister sp. UBA6422 | reverse complement strand
GAGTTTTAATTCTTTGTCTTTCAGCTGCCCATACCCATCATATTTCTTATAATGATCATATCTTCCACCCACATAGGCTGTCCATTTCTCTGATACTTTCCATTTATCTTGGAGATAAAAAGCATAATTTTTATCCTTACCGCCATGTAATTCTGTCGTAGTATTACTCCGAGCACTATCCCAATTTCTCCAATTTGTAATATCATATACCGTTTGATCAAAACGGTCTTCTCCATATGACATGCCAGCTAAAATAGTATGTGCATCTAACGTCCAACGCTTATTCATGTCAAAATCCCAAGATTTAGAAGGATAGGATGATTTACTACCAGCACCTTCCAATCCAGTATTTTTACTACTTGCATACGTATAGCCATCCTTAGTGTAATCAGTTATACCAAAATGTGCATGTATTTTATTTTTTTGATCATTATATGTCAACGAATGCATGTCATAAACACGCCAACCATTATTTCCCAGTAAAGTATATGGCGTCACAGATACTTTGCTACCATTTGTGTTAGATAACGAACCACTCCATATCTCGTTTCCAGCTTTATCTTTCAAGAATGAAGTAGGATTATTATAATTCCAAACATAATTTGAATGAGTATATTTATATGTTAATTTTTGATCATCATTAAAATTATAACCAACATTAAATCCATAGGATTCAGACATGACATACTTTTTACCACGGTCTCCAACTATTGGATTTCCAGAGGCATCCGTTGCAAATCCAGGTACGCTACCAAAATTCCCATCACCTGTTTTCTTTTCCTTTAAAGTTGCAGTAGAAAGATAACTGTGCCAACCGTCGGTGCTCTTGCTCTCATAAAAAGTGCCCCAAGTGACTTTATCTTTTTTCCCGCTCACAGAGTAGGCCTGTTTCCAGGTGTTATGACTGCCGTAACTTACAAGAGCGTTGCCGTGAACACCATCTTGTTTAGGTGTTTTAGTCATAATATTGATGACACCGCCCACGGCACGACCGCCGTAGAGGGCGGACTGACCGCCGGAGACCACTTCGATTTTGCGGATATTATCCACGGGAATCATATTCCAATCCACGTCCCCATTCCAAGCAGTATTCATCTGCTGTCCATCTACCAGGACCAAAATATTTTTAGAACTGTAACCGCGAAGGTTGACCGTACCTTCTGCAGAATTTGATGCTGATACGCCAGTAGCCATGGCGACTGCATCAGAAGCAGTCTGTACAGTGCGGCTCTTGATGTCTTTTTCGGTAATAACCTGTACATTGGCTGGTACATCCTGCAGGCTTTCTGCCTGGCGAGTGGCGGTGACAGTAATCCCTTTCAAGGCATATACCGGTGCTTCTGCAGCCAAACTGGTACCACTACCACAGATAGCTAGTACAGCTAACATAGATACGGTCTTTTTCATTGATTTTGTCATCAATTATTCCCCCTAGTTCATTTTCAAAAGAGCTATATAATTTGTAAATATACTTTTATATTTCTTTTACTCTCTCTCATATAAAATCTATATATCTCTTTTTATAACTCATCATAAGATACCATATTTCACATTGTTTGTTAATATAAAAAAGAACGCGTAATATGTAATGGCCCCATCTGTCTATTGATAAAATGATAAATCGTTAGTTTCATCAAAAATAAAAAAGGTTATAACTAGTGATGCCCCCCATATCACTGGTTATAACCTTAACTCTGTCAAATTAAAAATATATAAAACACAATAAATATAACATAGCCTCCCAATGATCCAATCCATAAGTCATTTGGTTACCAATAAAGTATATAATGCTGCCAGTGGCAATCCCACCACATTATCATAGGAACCCTCGATTTTTTCTACCAGTATCGCCCCTTTCCCTTGAATACCATAGGCCCCAGCTTTATCTAGTGGTTCTTTAGTAGATACGTACCATTCAATTTCTTTTTCTGCTAGTGGGCGAAAATACACTTTGGTGGTTTCCACATGAAGGGATAGGTGTCCCTTATGGATAATAGCCAGCCCTGTCTTGACCTCATGCGCATGACCAGACAACATGCGAAGCATGGATTTCGCTTCTTCCTCATCTTTCGGTTTTCCCAGAATATGATTTCCATAGACCACCATGGTATCCGCTGCTACGATGGGCTTAACATATCCCTTCTGCTTTGCTACATCTAGTGCTTTGCCTCTAGCATTCCAAATGGTGAGAAGGTCGGCTCCATCAAAGTGAGCCAGAGAATCTTGTTCCCTTTCTGGCAATGCTTCTTTTTCCTTTTGCGCTTCTTGTATGGTTTTAGCCTCTAAAAAATGAGAAGGACAAATTTCTTCTTCCCAGCCAATTTGATGAATCAATTCTCTTCTGCGAGGAGAAGCAGAGGCAAGTATAATAGATGTCATAGA
>DJPC01000124.1:0-160 GCA_002439665.1 Dialister sp. UBA6422 | reverse complement strand
CTTTGTAACCATAAAATAACAAATGTCAGAAAAGATGAAACAAAGATCCCTTCAAGAGCTCTTGCATATTTTCAAAATATCCCACTCCAAAAGCGATAGTCCTAGTCTTAATTCTACCATAAGATATAGCTATGAAAGTAATTTCCAAACATGTCCAACT
>DJPC01000022.1 GCA_002439665.1 Dialister sp. UBA6422 | reverse complement strand
GAATGGACATTACAAAAGAGACTTACCCATTCAGAACAGTTAATCCCTCATTTGGATGAAATGATGAAGGAAGCGGGGGTAGACAAAAAGAAAATCACTGGCATTGCAGTATCGATTGGACCAGGTTCTTTCACGGGACTTCGGATTGGTCTTGCTACTGCTAAAATGGCTTCTTATATTTGGAAGGTTCCCTTGGTAGGCGTGGACACGTTAGAGGCGCTGGCGTGGAATCTCTCTGGATCCCATGCATTTATTCTTCCTCTAATGAATGCCCAAAGAGGAAATGTGTATGCAGCATTATACGGTGCTTTTCCTGATATATGGGAAGAAGCACCAGCAGAAGTGGCTCCTATTGATGAAGTTATTGCTGCAGCTGTGAAACATGGTGGTCCGATTATAGCTGTTGGTGAATGCGCTGATGTATATAAGGAAAAATTAATAGCTGCAGGGATTTCTGTAGCAAGTCCGCATAATCGATGCTGCCGGGCAGGTAGTGTGGCCATGGCTGGAATAGCTAAATTGGAAAAGGGAAAAAAAGATGATCCCCTTCAACTTCTGCCTAATTATATTCGTAGAAGTGAGGCGGAAGTATTGTGGGAAAAATTGCACGGAAAATCTTAATACGACAAGCCAATTGTAAAGATGCAGATGCCATTTACCAGATAGGAAAGGTATGTTTCACCGATGCCTGGCGAAAAGAAACGGTGATTCATGATTTGACAGCAAATCAAAGTAGCTGGTACTTGGTGGCGGAAGTAGAAGGGCGAGTTATTGGATATGGATGTTTTTGGTTTGTGTCTGATGAAGGACAGCTTGTGAATATTGGCGTTCATCCTGATTTTCGAAAACAGGGATGGGGAGAAGCTATTCTTATGCAGGGCATACAAGAAGCTAAGCATAGGAAAATGCGGAATTTATTCCTTGAAGTTAGAGTGAGCAATCAAAGTGCACAATCTTTGTATCATAAGTTGGGATTCCAAAATTTGGGACTCCGTAAAAGTATATATGATTTGCCTTTAGAAGATGGATATGTGATGGAAATACGATTCCAATGAGTGCTTATCCTTATAACAGATAGTATATACATTCATGTAGATATGTTTTCATCAAAATCGTATTTCCAGTGTGATTTTACGCAGGCAATATAAATAAGTCATAAGGAGTTATTATGAAGATATTAGCTTTTGAATCGAGTTGTGATGAAACCTCTTGTGCAGTTATTGAAGACGGGCGACACATTTTATCCGACGTCATTTCTACACAAGTACCGATTCATAAGAAATTTGGTGGTGTTGTACCAGAAATTGCTTCAAGACATCATATAGAAGATGTGCTGCCAGTGGCTATTGAGGCATTGGAACAGGCTCATTGCGATTGGAAAGATATGGATGCTATTGCAGTTACCCAAGGCCCAGGACTGGTAGGAGCGCTTTTGGTGGGAGTTGCGGCAGCCAAAGCAGCCGCTTGGGCATTGGGCAAACCATTGATAGCGGTCAATCATATGGAAGGGCATATTTTTGCTAACTTGCTTCAATATCCTGATCTGGAACCGCCTTTTTTAGCATTGGTGGTATCTGGCGGACATACGATGATTGTCATTGTGAAAGATTACAATACCTTTCAATTATTGGGACAGACACGGGATGATGCAGCAGGGGAAGCTTTTGATAAAATTGCTCGAGTCATGGGATATCCATACCCAGGAGGTCCACATATTGATAAGCTGGCGAAAGAAGGGGATCCCCATGCCATTCATTTTCCCATGGGACTTAGCAAAGAGCATAATTTTGACTTTTCATTTAGTGGTCTTAAGTCAGCTGTCATTAATTATTTAAATACAGCTAAAATGAAAAAAGAAGAAGTCAATCATGCAGATGTAGCGGCTTGTTTCCAAAAAGCAGTGGTAGATGTGCTTGTTGAAAAAGCTATGCATGCGTTAGAACTGACTGGACTTAAAACCATTGCTTTAGCAGGAGGCGTAGCAGCCAATAGTGGGCTTAGGGAAACATTAAAAAAAGAATGTGACAAACGAGGAATTCGTATGTGCCGTCCTGACCCTGTTCTCTGTACTGACAATGGAGCGATGATCGGATGTCGTGCTTATTATATGGCACAAGCAGGGGACTATGCGCCGTTGAATCTTAATGCAGATCCAAGACTTCCTTTTTTAGCTGATCAGATTCATTTGTAAGTTATTAGGATATTGGATAAAAGTGGATTATATATCGTTTACTTGTCAGTGATTAATGGTTTACAAAGGAGTTGCTAGCTATGCAAACTCGTAGTATTGAGGTGAGCCAACTTTATACACTTATCCGTGACACCACAAAGCTCACCGGGGTACAGGCAAAAATTCTTGATCATATGCAGATTGCTTTACAATGTGCATCGGATATTTCTAAAAGTCAGGTATATCTGTGCGCAAGAGGAAAAAATGAAGATATTTCTGTCATTTTAGCAGCTATTAAACCGTCTTATACCCATGGTTCTACTTTTTTTCATCAAGGCGATACTTTTATGTCAGAAGATTTAGCTATTGTGGAAAATGTTTTTACTACTGGTCAAAAAGTGGTCGGACGAAAAATTTTGGATCAAGGGAAAGAAATTGCAGTGACTGCTTATCCGATCGTTGATAATGCTGGACGCCCTTTTGCTGTGGTTTGCTTTGCATCTTCTACCCTAAAGCAACAGCAGATTTTAACAGATACTGCCAATTTAGCATTACAAGTACCCTTTGGAATACATGATTATTACAGCATTCGTCCCCAAGATGGTGTCATTATTTTAGATGCTATGGGTCGCATTATGTATGCAAACGATATGGCAGATGATTTATATTTAGTTCTAGATAAAGAAGCTGTAGAGCAACGGGATATTATTGGGCACACAGTGGTACATTTTCCGTTAGTGGATCAAGTCATGAAGACTGGGAAACCGGCATTTAGTGATGAAGTATCAGAAAATATGACGTTATCTGCATGGGGATTGCCTATTATTTCTAGTGGCAGGGTGGTACGAACTGTATTGGTTTTGACTGATGTAACTGCTATTAGAGAAAAGGAACGACAAATTCTAGTTAAGGATTCCGTTATTAAAGAAATTCACCATCGTGTGAAAAATAGTCTTAATACCATTGCGGGCATGCTTCGTATGCAGGCTCGTCGCGCAAAAGATGAAGATACCAAAGAAGCATTACGTAGGGCAGTGAGTCGGATTTTAGGAATTTCACAAATTCATGATATTTTGGCAAATCAAAGTGGTGATCAAGTCGATATAGATTTACTTCTTGATAAAATATGCAAATTATCTGTAGACAGTTTAAGTTTATGTCCAGTGGATGTAATTCGGGAAAAAGGAAGTAAACCGCTCATCGTAGATTCTGAAAAAGCTGTTCCTTTGGCTATTGCTACGAATGAATTAATCCATAATGCCATTGATCATGGATTTCATCAATTAGATAAAGGTACATTGATTTTAGGGACTGCCATGGAAAATGGTAAGCTACATGTGTATATTAAAAATAATGGACATCCACTATCTGAAGATTTTGGCGTGAAAACTTTCGATTTGGGTTTACAAATTGTTAGAAATTTAGCAGAAATTGAACTGAAAGGGCAATTTTCCTTAAAGAACGAAGGGGATATGGTAGTGGCAGATATTATTTGCCCAATGGCAGTTATGGAGGCATGATTTATGGCGGAAAAATATAATATTGTCATTGCTGATGATGAAGCACTCATCTGTATGGACCTTAGAGAAATGTTGGAAGAAGCTGGACATACCGTGGTGGGTGTTGGTTCTGATGGAGTGGAAGCGTTAGAACTGGTTAAGGAAAAGAAGCCAGATTTGGTTATTATGGATGTCAAAATGCCAAGACTAGATGGTATTCAAGCAGCCAAAATGATTGCTCATGACAATTTAGCCCCTGTGGTTCTTCTAACGGCTTTTGGCGATGAAGACATCATCGAAAAAGCAAAGAAATCGATGGTCTTTGGGTATGTGATGAAGCCGGTAGATGAGAAAACATTATTCCCTGCTATTCAAATTGCAGTGGGTCAATATCGGCAAAAAAGGGAAATTGTAGATCGTGTCAATTCTATGGAACGAGAATTGGCAGCTCGTAAAATTATTGATCGGGCGAAGGGTCTGATTATGGATTTCTATCATATCTCAGAAAACGAAGCGTATCGCCGTATGCAGCAAACGAGTATGAAACGGGGGCTTCCTTTGTCAGAAGTTGCGCAGCGGGTTGTCAAAGAAATTATGGCAAGAAAAAACAAGTAAGCTATGGCGAGATAAGGTATTTTTCCATGACCATAGAAAGAGCCAAGGAAACTGCTATATGCTATATATTTATATCAAGGCATATACATTGTAATCTCAGGAGGAATTAGCATGAAATACAAGTTTTATGGACACGCCTGCTTTAAGTTGGATACAGGAAAAGAAAAATTATTATTCGATCCATTTTTGACCGGAAATGGAGAAGCCACTATTGGAGCGGATAAAGTAACCTGTGATTATATTCTCCTTTCTCATGCTCATGGGGATCACTTTGGCGATGCAGTTCACATTGCTCATAGAACAGGGGCTAAAGTGATTGCGATTCCAGAAGTATTATCTCTTTTCCCTAAAACGGTCATCAATGTACAGCCTATGAACTTGGGAGGACAGTATCAGGGAGCTTTTGGTACTATTAAAATGGTAGTTGCTCTTCATAGTTGCGGAGTGGCAGGCGGGGTACCTTGTGGTTTTATTATTCAATTTAAAGATGGACCTACTGTGTATTATTCAGGAGACACGGCTCTGTTTGGGGATATGAAACTTTTGGGTGAATTATATGATATTGACTATGCGATTTTACCTATTGGGGACAATTATACCATGGGACCTGATGATGCTATTTTAGCTGCTAAATTCTTAAAGGCGAAACATGTAATTCCGCTGCATTATAATACCTGGCCAGTGATAGCGCAAGATCCGGAAGCTTTTAAAGAGAAAGCTATGGAAAATGGGGTCCATGTGATTATTGTAAGACCCGGTGAATCCATTGAATTATAATATATAAGAGTAAAAGTATAGATAGTCTGTAAAAAACAAGTGACTGTGAGTGACCTGTCTTGGATTTTCGCTCACTGCCAAGGAGGATTTTATGGCAAGCAATAAGGAAGAAAAAGATACAAATTTAGATCGAAAGAAAGCATTGGAAAATGCAATGAAACAAATCACCAAAGAATTTGGTGCTGGCTCTATTATGAGACTAGGTGAAATGGGAGATAAATTGGATATTGAGGTCATTCCTACTGGCTCATTGGCATTAGATATTGCTGTAGGGGTAGGTGGATATCCTAGAGGCCGAGTGATTGAAATCTTTGGGCCGGAATCTTCTGGTAAAACTACATTGGCACTTCATGCTATTGCAGAAGCACAAAAAATGGGAGGGGTTACAGCTTTCATTGATGCGGAACATGCGCTAGATCCAATGTATGCTCATCGGTTAGGTGTCAATACCAAAGACCTTTTGATTTCTCAGCCAGATAGTGGGGAACAAGCTCTTAGCATTTGCGAATCTTTGGTGCGAAGCGGAGCTGTTGATATGATTGTTATCGACTCTGTAGCAGCTCTGGTACCCAAACAAGAAATTGAGGGGGATATTAGTGATCAATCAGTTGGACTTCAAGCCCGTCTTATGAGTAAGGCTCTTCGTAAATTGACTGGTATTATTAGCAAATCCAGAACTATCGTTATTTTTATCAATCAGCTTCGCGAAAAAGTGGGAGTCATGTTTGGTAATCCAGAAACAACTACTGGTGGTCGTGCGCTAAAATTTTATTCTTCTATACGTATTGAAATCAGAAAAGCAGAGCCTATTAAGAATGGGACTGAAGTGATTGGTAACCGCACTCGTGCTAAAGTGGTTAAAAATAAAGTGGCACCTCCATTCAAAGTGGCTGAATTTGATATCATGTATGGTGAAGGGATTTCTAAAGAAGGAACTCTTTTGGATATTGCAGTCAATATGGATATTATTCAAAAGAGTGGTGCTTGGTATTCTTACAAAGGAAGTCGCATCAGTCAAGGCCGTGAAGCAGCTAAGAAATATTTGAGAGAGCATCCTGATGTAGAAGCCGAAATTGATAAAATCATTCGCGATACATTGGTAGTAGAACCGGATCATTTTGAAGATGGCGTATTATCGGAACAAGACACAGAAAACAAGCCGCAAGAATAATCGGACTTGTTATGAAGCAGCTTTGCATCTTCTTTCCTATCGAGAACAAAGTGAAAAAGAACTGATACGCAAGCTGAAAGATCGGGAATATCAAGAAAAAGATATTGATGAAGCTTTGGTCAAACTAAGGTACTATCATTTTATTGATGACCTTTCATTGGCAGATGAACTTTTTGAAGCTTATCGAAAAAAAGGATTATACGGGGATAGTTATATTCATCAAAAGATGAAGCAAAAAGGGCTGTATACAGAGCAGCATATTCCTATAGATGAAGAAATAACGAATGCTGTCACTTTGCTCAAGAGAAAAGCAGAAGTTACTCCAAAACTATTTAGTGATTACCGAAGAGCAGCTGCTTTTCTCGCTCGCCGTGGATTTTCCCATTCTGCCATTATTACAGCCTTAAGGAACTTTGACTTTTCTGATATATATGAAGAATAGAATTTGACTTTTTGAACAAAGAACCTTTTCTATAAAAATGAGGAGGTTCTTTTTTTGTTTTATCTTAAAGAAAATATAATACGTAGTGGAGGTTGAGTTATAGCTGTTCTTTTATGGAGGGAATCTTTTTAGTCCATTGTCTATGAAAAACTCTGACTTTATATGTAAATATAGCAGATATCGTATGATTGAGCGTTCTTATTGTATTTCCATCACATAGGGGAAAGGAAGAGAATGTGGCTAGTTCTTTTATATTCTTTCTCCATAGTGATTTATATGATTGGAATATAGATAGCATAAATTGGTTTAAACTTTTTAAAAAAGTTTAAATAAACTATTGACTTTTTGATTTTTAAAGGTATAATAGTAAACAGAAATGAGGTTTAGATAGTGTTAAAGGAGCGTGACCTATTAAATGAATAGTGCTATATTATCAGACCGGATTGAACAATTTATCTTGGGATTACTACAGAAACAATCTTCTGATGAACTGTTACTAAAAAGGAAAGATGTGGCCAGTCAATTAGAATGTGCACCATCCCAGGTCACTTATGTAATTAATACTCGATTTACACCGAATGATCGGTTTATTGTGGAGTCAAGAAGAGGGAGCGGCGGATTTATTCGGATTGCACTCCGAAATATACCACCTCGTGCATTACCTTCTTACCATGACTCCTTAAAAATAGCACCCAAAGAGGTAGAAGAAAAAAGAATAAATAACAAAAAGACAAATCCGAATTCTATTGAAGCTATAGAAAAAGGATTGGATGGATATTTTAGGATGCTTTTGGATTATGATATTGTGTCAGATAAAGAATATCGATTGATTTGTAATATGACTCATACTATGTTGGAATTTTGTCCAGAAAGTCACCGAAAAGAAGCGGCTAAGACCATGATTCATCGTATAGAATGGGTCCTGAAAGGAGAATAAAGATGCTTTGTGATCGTTGTCATGCAAGAGAAGCGACTGTCCATATGACACAAATTATTAATGGACATAAAATAGAACGGCACCTGTGCCCAGCATGTGCCGCAGAGGAACGCGTATTAGATGGTTCCATGGATTTCATGGATAGAGATTGGTTCAAAAGTCCATTAGAATCTTTCTTTGGAAGTGATAGGCTGGGAAGCTTTTTTGAGGGATTTCCTCAGATGGAAGAAAGCAGGACAAGAGAAATTTCTGCTGAGTCCCCTATGTTTAAAACAGGACTGAGAGGATGCCCAGATTCTTATGCAGCCTTTCGTGAAAAGATCCGTCCCGCTTTTGAAGGGAAAAAGCATATGACATCGGAGAATGAAATAAAAACTATAGAGGATTCAAAGAAAGAGATTCCAGTGAGAGAAGGTGGCTTGGAAAATGGACCAAGCAGTAAAAATCATGAACTTGATAAATTAGAAAAAGCTCTGAAATCTTGTGTCTCTCGTGAAGACTATGAAGGAGCAGCTCGTATCAGAGATGAAATCAATGATCTAAAAAATAAAGACAAAAAATAAAGAAATAGTTCTATATAAATATGGTGATAAGAAAAGTTCATTACTAATGTTTTCTTGAATCTTTACACATATTTGTTCTTATATTCTTATAATAATAGATAGGAGATATCCCAAAAAAGGAGGGATTTTTATGGAAAATAGATATACCGATGGTGTCAAAAATGCTTGGAAATTTGCTTCTGAAGAAGCACAAAAACTGGGCAGTGATTACGTAGGTACAGAACACTTACTATTGGGGATTGCCCATGAAAAAGACAGTGCTGGTGGTAAGATTCTGAACTCTTTAGGTGTGACTGTAGAAGCTGTAGAACCACTTCTAGAGGGAAGAGGTAGCTTCTTTAGTCAAGGAGATGTATATGTAGCGCCTAGGACCAAGAGAGTTTTGGAAATGGCTGTGGAAGAGGCTAATGAGCTGGGTAACTCTTATGTAGGTACTGAGCATTTGCTTTTGGCCATCTTAAGAGAAGGTCAAGGTGTGGCTATGCAAATTTTACAACACTTTGGCGTGACTCAGGAAAAATTACAAAAAGCTTTTGATCAATATCTGTCGGAGGATGGTAAATCCGAAGGGGATGCTAACTTAGGAGATATGAAGGATTTTGCAATTGATTTGAATGAAAAAGCAAAACAAGGCAAGATTGATCCTGTTATTGGCAGAAAAGATGAAATTAATCGGGTCATTCAGATCCTATCTCGTAGAAATAAAAACAATCCAGTTCTGATTGGTGAACCTGGCGTAGGTAAAACTGCTATTGCTGAAGGTCTGGCTCAACGTATTGTAAGTAATGATGTACCAGAAATTCTCAAGAATTGTCACATTATTTCCCTCAATATGTCTTCTGTAGTAGCAGGGACAAAGTACAGAGGGGAATTTGAAGAGCGGCTGAAAAAAGTTATGGAAGAAGTGAAAAAACATAAAGATTGGATTCTCTTTGTGGATGAACTTCATACTTTGGTAGGTGCTGGTTCTACGGAAGGTTCCATGGATGCTGCTAATATTATGAAACCGGCTCTTGCAAGAGGGGAACTGCGCTGCATTGGTGCTACCACTCTGAAAGAATATAAGAAGTACATAGAAAAAGATGCTGCCTTGGAACGTCGTTTCCAGCCTGTTAAAGTAGGCGAACCAAATGCCAAGGATACATTGGAAATTCTAAAAGGCCTTCGTGATCGTTATGAAGCTTTCCATAAAGCAAAGATCACAGATAAAGCTCTTGAAGCTGCGGTAGAACTTTCTGGTAGATATATTACCGATCGTTTCCAACCTGATAAAGCCATTGATGTTATCGATGAAGCAGCTGCTAAGGTTCGTATGGAAGCCTCTTCGACTCCTGATGACTTAAAAGACAAAGAAGAAAAATTGAATTCTGTGCTGAAAGAAAAAGAAGCAGCTGTAGCTTCTCAGGATTTTGAAAAAGCAGCTGTTTATAGAGACCAGGCAAAGAATTTGGAAGCTGAAATTGCTCAGCGGAAGAATGCATGGAAAGGCGGAGATCACGACAACCTTGTAGTCAATGAAGAAGATGTGGCTGAAGTAGTTTCTAAATGGACAGGCGTTCCGCTACAGAATTTGAAAAAGAGTGATTCTCAGCGTCTCCTTCATTTGGAAGACGAACTTCATAAGAGAGTGGTAGGACAAGAGGAAGCTGTTCATGCAGTAGCTACTGCCATTCGTAGAGCTCGTGCTGGTATGAAAGATCCGAAACGTCCGATTGGCTCATTCCTGTTCTTGGGATCTACTGGGGTAGGTAAAACAGAACTGGCTAGAGCATTGGCAGAGTGTATGTTTGGTAGCGAAAAGAATATGATTCGTTTCGATATGTCCGAATATATGGAGAAACACGAAGTCTCTCGTCTAGTTGGTGCGCCTCCAGGATATGTAGGCTATGAAGAAGGCGGTCAGCTTACTGATGCTGTTCGTAAGACTCCTTATAGTGTTATTCTGTTCGATGAAGTTGAAAAAGCACATATGGATTTCTTCAATATTCTGCTTCAGGTATTAGATGATGGCCGTTTGACAGATGGTCAGGGTCGTACAGTAGACTTTACTAACTGCGTCATTATCATGACCAGTAACTTGGGTTCCAATTTCCTGAAGGGTAAAATGGGTAAATTGGGATTCTCCGCTGGTGAAAAAGATGAAAAGAAAGAAACTTTTGAAGATAT
>DJPC01000132.1:9772-10024 GCA_002439665.1 Dialister sp. UBA6422 | reverse complement strand
TGTTGTATCGGGCTTTTTATGCGTTGCCTCCGACTATGACTTCCCCAGATGGTGTACCGACCAATGCGATTTATGGATTTCTTCGTATGCTATTAGGTCTTTATCGAGATTTGAATCCAGAATACATGGCAGTAACTTTTGATAAGGATCGTCATACATTTCGCAGTGATATGTATGATGGATACAAAGCTACGAGAAAACCAGCTCCTCAGGAATTAGTACCTCAGTTCGATTTGATTCGAGATGTATTAG
>DJPC01000132.1:1212-9751 GCA_002439665.1 Dialister sp. UBA6422 | reverse complement strand
CAACTATGGGCGTGGCTGTGTATAGCTTAGATGGCTATGAAGGGGACGATATTCTAGGAACGTTGTCTCTTCGCTACGAAAAGGAAGTACCTGTCAATATTGTGACTGGCGATCGAGATGCTTTGCAGCTTTCTAGCGAAAAAACGACGGTTCTTCTTACCCAAAAGGGAATTACCCAGATGGCGGCTATGACACCGGAAGCAATTCAGGCAAAGTACCATATCACTCCATCACAGGTGATTGATATGAAAGCTCTTATGGGAGATACGGCAGATAATATTCCAGGTGTGCCAGGTATTGGAGAAAAGACGGCGTTAAAGCTGCTTACTCAGTATGGTACGCTAGATAACCTGTATGCTCATGTGCAGGAAATTAAGGGCGCTCAAGGAAAGAAACTGACTGCCAATAAGGATATGGCTTATCTTTCCTATGAACTCGCAAAGATCAAGCGTGATATCCCCTTAGAAACTACGCTAGAAGAAATGAAACAGCCTGTTCATGTGGCAGAAATGAAAGAATTATTTGAAAAATTGGGTATCAAATTGCTTTCTGATTTTGCTACTCTGCCGCGTTTTATGGAGCTGGCAGAAGCAAAAAAAGAAGAGAGCCGTCAGCATTTGCTAACCATAGAGGACTGGGATGGACAATCTTTTGTGGGAGAAGTGGCTGCTGTGTCTGCTGAGTTGGAAGGAAGTAGCCCTTTCTTTTCTGCTAAAGAAATTGTAGTGGTGTCTCATGGACATGCTTATCTGGTAAGACCGGAACAATATGTTTCTCTTACCTATGCATTGCAGCAGGCGGATGCCGTTTTGACGGATCAGTCCAAAGCTCTCATGGAATCAGATTTCCCATGCGAAGATTTACCATTTTTTGATGTGACATTGGCCTCTTACTTACTAGATCCTAGTCGTGTCACTTATCCTTTTTCCTTTATGGCTGGATTGTACGGCGTATTACCCATATATCCAGATGAGCTAGAAACTTTTGCTGAGAGAGGAACTTGTTTAGGAGAGTTTTTACTATCCATTTATGAGCCTTGCCGGAAAAAATTGGAAGACAATGGAGTCATGAAATTGTTCCAGGAGATAGAGCAGCCTTTGGTCAAAGTCTTGGCAGCTATGGAAAAAGCGGGCATTGCTACAGATCAGAATACCTGGCAGGTCGTGAAGGCTGATATGGAAAGCCAAGTACGAGTTTTGATGAAAGACATTTACACAGAAGCGGGAGAATCTTTCAATATCAATTCACCCAAACAGTTAGGAAATATCCTTTTTGAAAAACTGGGATTACCAGCGGGTAAGAAAACTAAAACCGGTTATTCTACGGCTGCTGATGTGCTGGAAAATCTGGCACAGGACTATCCGTTTGTCAAAAATATTTTACGCTACCGCACGCTAACTAAGTTAATTTCCACCTATTTGGATGCTTTGCCTCAGTTAATTCGCAAAGAAACTGGACGCATTCATACTTCTTTTAATCAGACTGTTACGGCGACTGGCCGTTTGTCTAGTTCTGATCCCAATTTGCAGAATATTCCCGTTCGCACAGAAGAAGGAAGAAAAATCAGATCTCTTTTTGTGCCCGGGGAAGGGTATGACTGCTTTATTTCTTCTGATTATTCGCAGGTGGAACTTCGTATCCTGGCTCATATGTCAGGAGATCAAAGTTTAATACAAGCTTTTTTAAATCAGGAAGATATCCATCGAAGAACAGCGGCAGAAGTATTAGGAATTCCGTTTGAGGAAGTGACTAGTGAGCAGAGAAGCCATGCCAAGGCTGTTAATTTTGGTATCATTTACGGAATTAGTGATTTCGGTTTGTCTAGGCAGCTAGGTATATCACGTCAACAAGCTGCTGATTATATCAAAGCCTATTTCGAGCGATATCCTCATATTCATGATTTTATGAATTCTATGATCGAGGAAGCTAGAAAAACCGGGAGAGCGACTACACTTTTTGGTCGCTATCGAGAAGTGCCGGATATTCATGCCAAAAATTTCCAGCGCCGTTCTTTGGCGGAACGAATTGCCATGAACACACCTATCCAGGGTACCGCAGCAGATATTATGAAAATGGCTATGATTGCGGTGTATCAAAAATTGCAGCAAGGTCATTTTAAAAGCCGAGTCCTCCTTCAGGTGCACGATGAATTGGTAGCTGAAGTGGTGAATGAAGAGAAAGAAGCCATAGCAAAGCTTCTGAAGGAGACTATGGAGTCCGTAGTATCCCTTACAGTACCGCTTCTGGCAGATGTGAACGAAGGAAAAAATTGGGCAGAAACGAAGTAGCCGTATGATTCTAGTGTGTCGCTGTCAATGGAATGATATGCAACTAGGGAGCTGAAAATTGGGGATTAGAGATTTGTGAGTGTCCAGGTAGAAATGATTATATAGGTTTAAATGTCATCATTTCTGGGGAGCCCATTCCTATTCTCTACAAAGTACGCATTATGCGCTTATATAAGTAATAAATAAAGGATAGAATCAGATGTATCGTATCGGATTGACTGGTGGTGTGGGAAGCGGAAAAAGCACAGTTTCCACATATATGAAAGAATTGGGGATACCTGTTATTGATGGGGATAAGCTGGCTAGGGAAGCTGTCATGCCAGGTAGTCCTACTATGAAAGAGATAAGGAAATTTTTTGGAGATGATATATTTCTTCCTGATGGCAATCTAGATCGTTTGAAAGTAGCTAGTATTGTTTTTAGTGATGAAAAGAAACGGCAACAGCTGAATGGGATCATTCATCCGTATATTTGGCATCGTACCCAGCAGCAACTTTTGAGAGCCCAAGAAGAAGGACACGAGATTGTGGTATTGGATATGCCACTTCTTTTGGAAATCAGTTGGCAACTTCGTGTAGAAGCTGTTTGGATTGTTAAAGTGCCACTGGAAGAACAAATTCGGCGTGTCATGGATAGAGATGGGTTTACTAGAAACCAGGTATTGGCTCGCATACATAAACAGATGCCCACAGAAAATAAATTGAGCTATGCAGACGTTATCATTGATAATAGCCATTCTGTAGAAGATACTAGACGGCAGGTGTTGGTAGCCTTACAAAAGATACCAGGATTTACAATAAAAAAATAGAAAATGGGAAATGAGACTGTAGGAATGAAAATAGCAGTGCGATATGCTAGCATTTCGATCACTATTTTTATTTCTGGTTTCTAATTTCGCGTGTCAAATGGTTTTTAGGAGGTGAATCATGAGGGTCGCTTTAAAACGAAGAAAAAGAGAAGTACATAGACATTACGGCAATACAGGAGCTATGGTATTTACCTTACTGGTATGGATTTTGAGTGGGCTCATGATTTATATTGTATCCGATACTGTCTATTTAAGACCTAATAAAACCATATCTCATATCATTGTAGAGAGCGCAGAAAAAGCAGAAATTTCTCCTTATTTACTAGAAGCCGTGATTTTAACGGAAAGCAAATTTGATGAAAAAGCGGTGTCCCATGTAGGGGCTGTGGGTATGATGCAGCTCATGCCAGATACAGCTCAGTGGATTTCTGAAGAAAGTGGATTACCAGCAGATTCATTGGCCTCTCCTGAGGAAAATATTCCACTAGGTGCTTGGTACTTGGATTATTTGCTTCGCAAATATCACAACAATGAAGTGCTAGCGCTAGCCGCTTATAATGCAGGTCGAGGAAATGTGGATAGTTGGATTGAAGAGTTCCATTGGAAATCTAATTTTTCTGATATGGATAAAATTCCTTTTCCTGAAACTAGAGAGTTTGTAAAAATGGTAGTTGCTTCTAGAGATCGATTGGAAGCGGAAAATAAATAAGGTTTATTGTAAGACCTCCCGCTGTGTATCATATGTATTTAAAATAGAAGGGATAAAGCTATGGCCGAAGTAGATGATAAGACGAAAAAAGCCAGAGAAGAGCGGCGGAAGCTTTTTATGGATTGGGACATTGGGCATGAGCTTCCTCAAGATATTGGTCCGTATCATTTGCAGCGCATCGATGAACAGATGGAACGTATTTATTATGCATTTGGCTGGATTGATCCAGAAAGTGGATGGCAAATTCGTGCTTTATACGATGAAGAAACTTCTGATTTTATGATTAAAATGGATTTGCATATGATGACTTTAACGGAAATTGAATGTATTACCGGTGATTTTGAAGAATTTAAACGAAATGTTACGCTTTTGACACCCAACACTATTGAAAAGGAATTGATTCATCGTGAAAATGTTTCTGTGCTTGTAAAAGGGAAGGGGTTCATGGTGTGGAACTATGAAGATCTGCTTCCTGAGACGCTAGGACATTATAAGCGGATTATTCAACCATCTAGGCCCCTTTTAGGGCTCAATGGCTCTTATGTAATTGCTGCTTATGAATGTCGTGAAAAAGATACAGGAATTTTATTTTTCTACAATATGTATCGCAATGAATATTATGGAGAACTTCGTGCTAAGGGAATTCCAGGAATTATTCATCAATATGATGCCAAGACTATTTCAGATTTAGAAACAGAAATTGAAAAGAACCTGGAAAAAGATTTACAGGCTTTATATGATCATCCAAACATACCAGATTGAACCTATAAATAACATGAAATGCCAGTGATTATCGGACGCTATGTTACATCATACTATGCGTTAGAAGGAGATAAAGATGCTACCAATGGAGCGTCTCCATCTTTTTTACTAGTCTCAGAATTTTCAGAAAAATCTATTGACATTTATGTATAACGTAGTATAATTTTACTTACAACGAAAGAACGAGTGACTAGGATCGGGATACGTCATTTGCGAATATCACAGAGAGCTGATGGTAGGTGTAAATCAGTATGGTAGCAAATAACAGCTCACCCGGGAGTTTCAGAGGGGAATTAAGTAGTCTCTGACGCAGCCAGCGTTACAGGCAATAAAAAGCGATGAACGGGACAAAGTAAATGATGGTCCATGGCCTAGAGAACCGGCGGATGGTGCAAGCCGGTGCATTCCATGATTTAATATCACCTGTGAGCTCCTATATTGAACGTAGTAAATGTAGGCGTTACTCCACGTTACGGATAAGAGCCTAGAGTATAATGTAGGGTGGTACCGCGCATGTCGCCCCTATTTCCGAAGAGGAAATAGGGGCGTTTTTATATGGTATTCCACTTTCATTAGAAATAGTAGCTCGTTAAGTGATAAAACCAGGGTGGTACCGCGGACCATTTCGCCCCTGCTGCAATGACGCCAGATTGCAGCAGGGGCGTTTTTGTTACTCGTTCTGAATCAATGGTTGTTGGTTGTTTGTTGTTGGTCGATAGTTTTTAGTAACCAATAACTAACAACTAACAAAAAAGGAAACGTTTCTTTTTTTGAAAGGAGATTGAAGATCGTGTTTTTTCAACAGCTTGTCAACGGTTTAACGCTGGGAAGCGCCTATGCGGTCATCGCCATCGGTTATACGCTGGTATTCGGCGTATTAAATATCGTTAACATGGCACACGGCGGCATCTTTATGGTAGGCGCTTACATCGGGCTGCTTCTGGTCACGGAAGCTGGCTTTGGTATTTTCCCAGCATTAATTGGTGCTATGATCGGTGGTGCCGTTTTAGGGTATGGATTGGAAATTTTCGCTTTGCGTCCACTTCGTCGTCGTAAAGTTACTCATCTAGCTCCACTGATTTCTACCATTGGTGTGTCTACTTTCCTTGAAAGTGTAGCACTTATGATTTGGGGTCCACAGACCCGTTCTTTCCCTACTTCTTTCGGAACAGAACTGATGGATTTCGGGGCATTTAAAATTTCTGGTATTCAGATCATCAGTTTAGGTACTGCAGTGGTATTGATGGTGCTCCTCACCATTATGCTTAATAAGACTAAAATTGGTAAAGCAGTACGAGCTACTTCTGAAAATGCAGAAACAGCGGGCCTTTTAGGTATTAATACAGGTCGTATTATTACTTTTACTGTTATGCTTGCTTCTGCTTTGGGTGCTGCTGCTGGTGTTCTAATCGGCCTTTCTTTCAATGCTATTGAACCAACTATGGGTACTGCTATGGGCCTTAAGGGGCTTGCTGTCCTCATTATGGGTGGTCTTGGTAATGTAGAAGGTGCTATGGCTGGTGGGTTTATCCTGGGCATTGCAGAAGTATTCTCTGTAGCTTATGGTAGTTCTTCTTATCGTGATGCAGTGGCATTTGGCATTATCATTTTGATTCTATTTATTCGTCCTGAAGGCTTATTCTCTAAGGCCGGGAGAGGAGGCAGACCGTAATGGAAGAGTTATTAAACGGTTATTTTCTGCAGGTCCTGACCTTTGTTTGCATCAATATTATTTTGGCCATGACCATTTATATGACACTTTGCACAGGGATTCTTTCCTTGGGTAATGCAGGGCTCATGAGTTTTGGTGCTTATACATCTGCTATTTTGACCTCTGAATACGGATTTCCTATGCCAGTAGGTATTCTGCTAGGTGGTCTGGCTGCTACTGTGGTCGCTTTAATTATCGGTTTACCGACCATTCGTCTCCGTGGGTTGTACCTGGCGATTGCTACACTGGGCTTCGGCGAAGTGGTTCGTGTTATTGCGTTGAATTTGGACATCACCCATGGTGCATTGGGTTATTCTGGCATTCCTTCTATGGCCAGTGTGCTTTCTGACTATGCTAGTGATATGGGACTTTTGGATATACTGGATATCGATTCCCAGTCTGGCGGACAGCTTTTGATGTGTATCGTCCTTTTGATTTTAGTTGTACTTATTGTTTCTTTCTGGTATCGTCTGGAACATTCTCGTATCGGCCGTGCTATGGCAGCTGTCAAAGCTGATGAATATGCAGCATCCCTTACAGGCATCAATGTAGTTCATTATAAAATGATGGCATTCCTTTTCTCTGCTTTCTTTGCAGGGGTAGCTGGTGCTCTTTACGCTCATGCTACTTTCTTCATCAGCCCGACTGATTTCTCCTGGCATAAAGTCGTAGATATCCTTCTTTATACTGTCTTTGGTGGTAGCAATGTTCTTTGGGGTTCTGTTCTTGGCGCAACTATTTTGACCATTGTACCAGAATCTCTCCGTTCCTTGGCTGAATACAGAGATATCATCTACGGTGTCATGCTGGTTGCCCTCATGGCTTTCCGTCCAGATGGCATCCTCTCCTATGATGCAATGAAATGGCTTTCCAAGAAATTTGGAAAGAAAGAAAAAGCCGTAGAAGGAGGTAAAAACTAATGCTTCTGGAAATGAAAAATGTAGTGAAACAGTTTGGTGGTTTGACCGCTGTTTCTAATATGTCCTTCCACGTAGATAAAGGAGAAATTTTTGGTGTCATTGGGCCAAATGGTGCTGGTAAAACCACCATTTTCAATTTGATCACCGGTGTATACCAGGTGACCGAAGGGGATGTGCTTTTTAATGGCACTTCTATCGAAGGGAAAAAACCTTACGAAATTATCAATTTAGGGATTTCCCGTACATTCCAGAATATTCGCCTCTTTTCCGGCATGACTGTTCTGGAAAATATTTTGGTAGGTCACCATGACCGCTTGAAATCTGGATTCCTGGCTAGTGTATTTCATACCGCAGCACAGAAGAAGGAAGAAGCAGAAGCGCGGGAAGAAGCTATGACTCTTCTCAAATTCGTTGGCCTTGAAAAGGATGCGGATCGTCTAGCAACAGAACTTCCTTATGGGAAACAGAGAAAATTGGAAATTGCAAGAGCCATGGCTACACAGCCGCAGCTTATTCTTCTTGATGAACCAGCCGCTGGTATGAATGACTCTGAAACAGCAGCACTGACAGAACTGATTCGTGGTATTCGTGAAAAATTCGGCATTACTATCATCTTGATTGAACACGATATGCACTTGGTTATGAGCCTTTGTGACCGTGTCATGGTCGTCAACTTTGGTAAAAAATTGGCAGAAGGCGTACCAGATGAGGTACAGAACAACCCGCAGGTTATTGAAGCTTACTTAGGGAAGGAGGAAGCCTGATGATTCTTGAACTGAAAAATGTAGAAGCTGCTTATGGCAACATTAAAGCTTTAAAGGGCATCAACCTTTCCGTGCCTGAAGGAAAAATTGTTACTTTGATCGGTGCCAATGGGGCTGGCAAATCCACCACCATGAAAACCATTATGGGGGTTATGAAACCTATCGCAGGAGATATTCTTTTTAAAGGAGAATCTTTGGTAGGAAAGAAAACCTATGATATCGTCAATCATGGTGTGGTATTGGTACCAGAAGGTCGTCAGATTCTGCAAGGCATGTCTGTCCGTGAGAATTTGGAACTGGGTGCGTATCACAGAAAAGATACGGCTGGTATCAGTGAAGATATGTCTAAGGTCTTTGAAAGATTCCCTAGACTTTTTGAGAGACAGAGCCAATTTGCTGGTACCCTGTCTGGTGGTGAACAGCAGATGCTGGCTATTGGTCGTGCCATGATGGCAAGACCAGAAGTTATGCTTCTTGATGAACCATCTATGGGGCTGGCTCCTTTGGTAGTACAGCAGATCTTTGACGTTGTCAAAGATATCAATAAAATGGGGACTACTGTTCTTCTGGTTGAACA
>DJPC01000132.1:0-1129 GCA_002439665.1 Dialister sp. UBA6422 | reverse complement strand
CCTGCACAGGAAGTGGCAGCCAACCCGGATGTCATGGCGGCCTATCTGGGCGGAAAGAAGCAACAGTAAACCATATAACAGCCTTTTATGGCTGGAAACACGATCTGAGAAAAGGGACTGCAAAAGCAGTCTCTTTTCTCGTTTTTTAAATACTATTTCTTTTTTATTTTTCCAAAAGAAAAGTCTTTAAGGACCATGCATATTTTGATTTACCAATTGTATACTTTCTCACGAATTGTTATAATACTAAATAATTGCTTACAAATTATAAAAGTAAGTATGAAATAACAGGAGAAAAAGGCATGGGAAAGAAACGTATATTAATTGTTGAAGATGATTACATTGACAGGGCAGTTTTAAATAAAATATTAAGTATGGAATATGACGTACTGGAAGCAACCAATGGACTGGATGCTCTTCGTATTCTTGAAAAAGAATATGACAGTATTTCTCTTATTTTATTGGATGTCATAATGCCTGTCATGGATGGGTTTGAATTTTTGAGACAAATGCATGCGGTGAAAAAATATGCCATCATTCCTGTGATTGTGACCACCTTAGGGGACAGCAAAGGGGATGAGCTGAAAGCCTTATCCAATGGGGCCACAGACTTTGTCATGAAACCTTACATTCCCCAGGTCATGCTGCAGCGTATCAATAACTTGGTGCAGCTTCGTGAGCATGCGGCCATTATCAATCAGTTTCGCTTTGACCGCTTGACTGGGCTTTACAGCCGAGAATTTTTCTTCCAAAAAGTGAGTGAACTCCTGCGGGAACATCCGGATGAAAAATATACCATGTTCAGCGTGAATATAGAAAATTTTAGGCTCCTTAATGATTCTTTAGGGGTAGAAGCCTGTGATAATCTTTTGTGCCAGATCGCAGCCACCATTCGGCTCAATGTGACTGAATTAGGGATTTGCGGCCGCTATGGGGCTGACCGCTTTTTATATATCAAACGCCGAAGTGATGAAACAGAAAATCGTGTGAAACGAATCGAAAGCATGCATCAGTATTACCGGGATAATATGAATGGGGTATCCATCAAATGGGGCGTTTATGAAATTGACGACCCTTCGGTACCGGTGGAAAAAATGTGTGACCGTGCCCTGATGGCTGTGAGCAGTAT
>DJPC01000114.1:14195-14863 GCA_002439665.1 Dialister sp. UBA6422 | reverse complement strand
AATCCCTCTAGACGCACCAGAATAGTAAACCGGCTAGAGCGGTGATATATAAAAACTCCATGAATCATTGATTTGTGGAGTTTTTTCGTTATATACTTACAGTGTTGGGATTAGGAGGAAAATGTTTTTGGGGTAAGTGTACCATATAGCATAAGTGGTTTACCGGATTTTCATAAAGGAGTAACTTATGGACGATAAAGAAATGTATAAAGGACCAGCAGAAGATGCAGAGCTAACAGAAGAAGATTTGCAGGAGTTTATGGCGGCTTATAAGAAAGAATTGGCTCATATTTATAAAATGTCTAGCGCTAAAAAGGCTTTTATGGCAAAGCAGAAATTGCCGAATCTGAAAATAGCTCTAGAAAAGTGTGATCAAGATATGCGCAAGGACATTGAAGACTTAAAGCATAAGTATGGAATCCACTATTAATGGTTAGAAGTGGCGGTAAGGAATAGATACGTATGTTTTGGATTATGCATCCAGTATTGCAAGAAAGTTAATTTATTTGTAAAATAGACTTGCAAAATCCAAAGATAGATGGTATACTCTTATCATCGCTTGAGACAAAGCGTGAGTTTCCAAAAAGAATTGAAAAATGTTCTTGACAGAAACAATACAAACGAGTATAATTAATCTCGTTGAACGGATCATTAGCTCAGCTGGCAGA
>DJPC01000114.1:13415-14135 GCA_002439665.1 Dialister sp. UBA6422 | reverse complement strand
GAACCCCTGATGATCCACCAGAATGTAGACCGCAGCTAATAGCTGCGGTTTTTATTTTGCTTACATTCTTATGGAAGAACACAAATTTACTCTGTGAAATGGATATACATTGTTTAGTATGGTAGAATAGAAATTAAGTTGTATCCCATGGAGGTGTACTATGAAGTATAGAAGTACTAGAAGTGATGAGACTATAACCGCTGAAGAAGCATTGGTAAAAGGATTGGCCAGTGATGGTGGTCTATATGTTCCTGAAGAATTACCTGCTCCCTTCTTAGATGCGGATTTACTCAAAGGAATGTCCTATGAAGAGCTAGCGGCCTATGTACTTTCCCATTTTCTAACAGATATTCCAGTGGAAGATTTGAAGAAATTGACTCACCAGGCGTACACAGGTACCTTTGAAACACCAGAAATCGTTCCTGTAAAAACTCTTTCTGAATCTTTTTCTATGGCGGAAATGTTTCATGGGAGAACTTGTGCTTTTAAAGATTTAGCACTGTCTCTATTTCCTTATCTTTTAGTGTATGCGAAGGGAAAGCAGAAGGATGGTAAAGAAGTATTGATTCTTACTGCCACTTCTGGGGATACAGGAAAAGCAGCGCTGGAAGGGTTCCGGGATGTGCCAGGAGTTCATATCATGGTCTTTTATCCATCCCATGGCGTGAGTCCGTTGCAGAAAGATCAGATGAGAAAGCAGCTGGGTCATAATGTCAAGGT
>DJPC01000114.1:0-13397 GCA_002439665.1 Dialister sp. UBA6422 | reverse complement strand
AAGGTAACTTTGATGATGCTCAGGGAACACTGAAACAGGTATTTGGTAGTGCGCTTAGAGAGGAGTCTTCTAAAAAAGGAGTTCTTTTTTCTAGTGCTAATTCTATCAATATAGGTCGTCTTCTTCCGCAAGTGGTGTACTATGTATGGATTTGGTTGCGACTTTTACGTAGTGGTTCTATCGGTCCAAGGGAAACTTTCAATGTAGTGGTACCTACAGGTAATTTTGGAAATATTTTGGCTGCTTGGTTAGCTAAGCAGGTAGGGACACCGATCGGTAAACTTATTTGTGCTTCTAATGAAAATAAAGTGCTGGCAGATTTCTTTGAAACTGGAACTTATGATATCAATCGTAAGTTCCATATGACGGAGTCTCCTTCCATGGATATTCTTATTTCTTCTAATTTTGAACGATTCTTGTATTATGTGACTGGTTCTAGAAAAACAGTAGCTGAAGATATGCAACATTTAAAAGAAACAGGGATCTATTCCATCACCAAAGAGGAATTGGCTAAGGTTAAGAAAGATATGGATGGTGGATGGGCTTCACAGGAAATGATGGAAAAAGCTATGGCTGATGTGTATGCCAAGTATGATTATCTGATGGATCCTCATACAGCGGTGGCGTATAGCGTATATGATGGAATGCGAAAAAATGGCATTATTCCTCGTCATACCCATACAGTCATTATTTCTACGGCTCATCCATATAAATTCCCTGGTGTAGTGGCTAAAACATTGGGAATTTCAGAAAAAGAAAGTCCTTATGATACGCTTCGTTCTATTGAAGATAAGACAGGTATTGCTATTCCTAAGCAGCTGGCAGAATTGGAAAAAAGAGAAGTACGTTTTAATCAAGTGGTGGCTCGCAGCCAGATGGCTGAGACTATTGCGGACTATGTGAATGAAATCAAGAAGTAGAGTGAGCTTATGGTTGTTTATCTTTCCTTGCTTGGGATCGGAGCTAGGAAATAGATGCCTATTTTCTGTTTTTTGATTTTCATATCTATGTAGGGAAAACTATATGGTGTGAAGTACTTTTTTTACGTGTCTTTGCCTTTATAGGAATAATCTATGACAACCATCAATAATTTTTTTGTGATCTATTACTGTTATTATTTCCATACTCACAATAAGGTAACTTAGAGGTTTTATACATGAAACGAAGAAATTGGGATGAAAGGGAAGAGCGTAGATTCCGTATGGGGCTTTTGACCATTCTGATTCTAGTATTTGCTTTGATTCATTTCCTGGATCCCACTTTCTATCCCACCATTTGGCATTTATCTCAAACAGGAGATATGAAGGGGACCATAGAATATCTGAAGGGGTTTGGCATATATGCGGCCTTCATGAGCTTTTTTATTGATGTGGTCATTAATATTGTGGGATTTCTGCCTTCTATTTTTATTTCTACAGCCAACGGACTTATTTTTGGCTTGTTCTGGGGGACTTTTATTTCCTGGATGGCTGAGACAGTAGGCGTTATTATCTCTTTTTATGTTATGCGCACATTGTTTCGGACGATGGCACAACATATTATAGAAAAAAGTACTACTCTTACCAAATTGGATGCCCATGAATCGTGGCAAGCTATGGCTATTGCTAGAGCTATTCCATATATGCCAAACGGTCTTGTTACAGCTGTAGGTGCTTTGTCTAGTATGCATTTCAGGTCCTATGCTTTGGGATGTCTGATCGGGAAATTTCCTTCTGTGGCACTGGAAGTCATACTGGGACATGATATGGTTAATTTTGAGGAACATTCTTTGCGTCTAACCATCATCGTGGTCGGTGTGTGTATCATATATGCTGCTTTATGGTGGTTTATGAAAAAAAGAAAATAGAATAGGAGTAGCTAAAAGGGAATTGAAACTTGATCTTTCAATTTCCTTTTATTATGTCAGGGAAATGATCATCATTTCCTTTTATTCCCTTTTGTTATGGCAACAGGCAGGGGGGATTTATATCTGTGTTTTTGATTTTCTATATTGACAATTTTTCCCTTGTGCATCTATAATAATGAATAAGCATTGTCAGGTCTGTGGCTGAAAGTCGATGGCAGTCGCAGCCAAAACGATCCACGTAACGCAGAAAAAATTTCTGCTGAGCATGGTGCGGTTTAGAAGTAAGTCCTGCCGGGAAAACCGAGAGGGTTAGTAGTGAGAGGAAGATACCGGGTAGCGAAAGCTCCAGCAGGCGAGTGTGGGGTCAAAAGCCAGGTCAGCTGAGAATGCTTATATTAAAAAATATCATAGAAGGCGAGGATCAAAAGAAGTACAAAAACTGGATTCTTCAGAGAGAGTAGGTATGGTGAGACTGCTTGGAAAAAGTTTTTGGAAATGCATTTGTGAGCTGAAAAGGGGAAGTGGAAGTTCAGTATCCTTTTCCGTTATGTTTGCGATAAAAACATTTTGAGCGGCTTTTGCCGACAGAGTGGATAACGGGCCACCGTCTCTGTGAGGCGGTGGCTTTTGTCATGCAAAGGCAAGTCAATGCGTTCCTCGCATCAAGGACATGGATTTCTGAACTTTACATCGTATTTTATATGGCTCTTGATTTTTGATGGATAGTTTCTCTAGGAACAATCACATAAGGTATAAAAGAGATATATTATTAATAAGGAATGATAGGATTTGAGATTTCTATTTTAGTTTTGTCATTTGGCCTTATATTTTATGGGATGGGAAACTGAATGTATTGCCTTTTGTTATGTTTTATAGATTTAACTTGCTAAATCTACCGAATGAGTTACTATTTGCTCATAGTTAGTCTTTCATTGTGTGATGCATCTATAGTGATGTTGTTTCATGCGTATGATGCTTATGATGAGTGATTTCAATACAAATATATCATTAGGAGGAATTTCGATGGAAGATATTAAAGTGTATAATACACTGACAAAGAAAAAAGAGGTTTTTAAACCATTAACCCCAGGAGAAGCGAAGATTTATGTTTGCGGCGTTACGCCATATAATCATCCCCATATTGGCAATGCTCGTCCTGCTGTGACATGGGACATCATTCGCCGGTATCTGGAATATATTGGCTACAAAGTCACTTTTGTCCAGAATTTTACGGATGTAGACGATAAGATCATCAATAAAGCCAATGCAGAGGGTACTGATTGGAAGACCATTTCTGATCGATATATTGATGCTTATTTCCAGGTGATGGATGCCCTTCATGTACGCCGCGCTGATGTATATCCTAGAGTTTCTGAACATATGAAAGATATCATCAAAATGGTGAAGACTTTGATTGAAAAGGGTCATGCCTATGTATTGGGGGGTGATGTGTATTATGATATTTCCACATTCAAAGACTATGGCAAATTGTCTGGTAGAAAAATCGAAGATATGTTGGCTGGTGCTCGCATTGAAGTCAATGATGAAAAGAAAAATCCAGGCGATTTTGCTTTGTGGAAAGCTGCTAAGCCAGGTGAACCTTCCTGGGATAGTCCTTGGGGAAAAGGTCGCCCAGGCTGGCATATTGAATGCTCTGCCATGTCTATCCATTACTTAGGCAAGACCTTGGACTTCCATGGTGGTGGTAGTGATCTGATTTTCCCACATCATGAAAATGAAATCGCCCAGTCTGAAGGTTGCACAGGATGCCATTTTGTGGATTACTGGCTCCATAATGGTTTTATTACCATTAATTCTGAAAAAATGAGTAAGTCCTTGAATAACTTCTTCCTGGTCAAAGATGTACTGGAAAAGTATTCTGGTGATGCTCTCCGTTACTTCCTGCTCTCTACCCATTATAGAAGTCCTTTGGATTTCTCTGATGATCGCTTGGAAGAAGCAGAAAAGAACATGGAAAAACTGAAGGATGTCATTGGTCGCGTTAAAGAATTGTCCGGTAATGAAGGAAATGATGTGACCGATGCTTCTAAAGCACTGGAAGCAGCTAGCGATGATGCGATGAAAGTATTCCATGAAGCTATGGATGATGATTTCAATACAGGTCTTGCTACCGGTGCTATGTTTGAAATTGCCAAAGCCATTAATGTGTACTATAACGAAGTGCATAGCGGAACTGGCTTTGACAAATCTGCTTTGGAAAAAGCAGGAAAAACATTCAAAACCATTTTGGATATTCTGGGCATTTTGGAAAAAGAATGGAAGAAACAGGATGCCTATGATGACAAGGATTACAATGATTTGATGGAAGTGATTTTGGCTGTCCGTCAGTCTGCTAGAAAAGCAAAGCAGTACCAGCTAGCTGATGAAATTCGTGATAAGCTGGGAGATATTGGTATCGTCATCGAAGATACCCCAACTGGAGCAAGGTGGAAGAAACGTGGAGTTTAAAAGAGTTCTGTTTTTGAAAAAACAGATGGCAAAAAAAGTGGGAAAGGCTGCACCGGCTTTAGATGAACAGGAGGTCTTTTCCATGGATGCCCTCACATTGGCGTATATGGGAGATGTGTGTTGGTCTTACTTCATCCGAAAAGTCTTAATCGATACAGGCATCTATAATGTACAGATTTTAAATAGTTTATCTTCTGAAATGGTATCGGCTCGGTGGCAAAGTCGGATGCTCTTTGAAATCCGAGAAGTATTGAATGATCGAGAACTTAAGGTTTGCAAAAGAGCTAGAAATACACATTCGTCTGTGCCTAAAAGTGCTACGGTGGAAGAATACCGAGAATCCACTGCTTTTGAAGGTCTATTGGGATATCTGAAATTGTCTGGACAGGAAGAACGGCTGCAGTTTTTGATGAATAAAAGTCTAAAATATATGGCAGGAGAAATGAATCGTGAAAACTAATCATTTTCCCAAAAGAAAGGATAGCAAGCAAGAGAGAGTCTCTTCTTCCAGAAGCAATAGTAAGGGAGATAGCCGGAAACGCTTTTCTCCTAAAAAAGACCGGGTCGAAGGGATTCGGAATGAATCCTTTTTAACTTGTGGAAGAAATAGTGTGATGGAATTTCTGCAGGCTGATCGAGTGAGAAAGATTTTTGTCAAACAAGGGAAGAAAGATGAAAGACTTGCTTCTATTGTGTCACTGGCAACCACCAAAAAGATTCCTTTGGAAGAAGTAGAGGATGCCCGTTTGGCTGATATGGCAAAAGGGGTCGTCCATCAAGGCGTGGCAGCTCTTTTAAAGCCTTATGAATATGCAGATTTAGATCAGGTGTTGGCAGACTGGAAGGGCAAAGACCCGATTCTCATTCTTTTGGATGGACTGGAAGATGTGAGAAATCTGGGAGCTATTGTCCGCACTGCAGAATGTGCAGGAGCTGCGGCGGTGCTTTTGCCGAAACATAAGAGTCCTCCTGTCACAGCGGCAGCTATGAAAACAGCAGCGGGTGCTTTTGCTTACCTCCCCGTGTGTCAGACAGGTAACATAAGGCAAACATTAGAGACCTTAAAGGGCCAAGGATTTTGGGTCGTTGGGGCAGATATGGATGGAGAAAGTCTCTATTATGAAGCCAATCTGAAAGGCCCTTTGGTGATTGTAATGGGTGCTGAAGGAAAAGGCGTATCTCCTCTCACTCGAAAATTGTGTGATTTTTGTGTGCGGATTCCTATGAAAGGCAAAGTTTCTTCTCTCAACGTTTCTGTAGCAGCAGCCCTTTTGATTTATGAAGCGGCGAAGCAAAGGTGCTAAGGGTATCCGAAAATAGGCCAACACATCTTTTCATGTTGCTTGCCAAGGGGGTATTATTTTGCCATGGAACATAGCAATATCAAAGCAATGTGACCTCTTGCATAAGATGTGACACGTTCGGTTCAGTGGCAGGGCGGAAAATGATGCGAAATAGCAGGGGATAAAGGGAGATCAAAAAGGATTACATCACCTTTTATAACCTCTAGCTGAACGTTTTTGCTTACTTTGTCTTTTTAACCGTATCTAGCAGAATAATTACCTTTTTATCGAATGGAAGCCCAAGGGGGGAAGTACTGGTTATGAAAGATTTATACTTAGTGGATGGGTATAATGTGATTTTCTGGCTTCCTAAAGTGTTTGATCGAGAAGACTTGGAATCTAGCCGGAAAAAACTGATCGACTTACTAGAAGATTATGGAGCGCATAACAATATAGAAATGATCGTTGTTTTCGATGGTAAGGGAAATTCCAATAAAGTAAGGATCGAACCGATGGGGAAATCTTTCACTGTGGTTTTCACTCCTAGTCGAATGACTGCTGATAGTTATATCGAGAAGGAATCCTATGACCGGAAAGATGAATACCGTTCTATTTATGTGGTAACCTCTGATGGTCCAGAACAGAACCAGGTCCTAGGAAATGGCTCCTATCGAATGGCGGTGGCAGATTTACTTCATGCCATCAATGAGGATAAAAAAGTACAAACCACGTTTATTGCTCATAATAACCGGACAAATTTGAGGAGCGAAATCGGCCGGTCCATTCCACAATCCATACAAGAAAAATTGGATAAGCTCAGAAAATAACAAAAGGCTGTGACAAAATACAAACGTATCTTGTCACAGCCTTTTGTTCGCTTTATGAGACATATTTGGATGGTTAGTTGCAAGTGGCTAGTTAGTGGTCTTATTTCATCTCTAGTGACTAATCACTCATTATCTGCACTTTCCATAACAACTAACCAACAACTAGCAACTAACAACTAACAACTAACAACAATAAAAATGATTTGAGAAGGAAAAAACTTAAGAGGTAAAAGCCATTTCAAATTTTACCCATACAATTTTTCCTTGACCATCAAGGACTATTAGTATAAAATAATGTTTGATATTGGCTTTATGTTTAAAGAGGCCGGTCTGCCATGAAGGTAGGCAGACACAGAGGAGGATGTACGGTGAAATATTTTTTGATTGGTTTAACGATGATTATTTCCTTGCTAGTCATTGTGGTAGTGGTAGCTCAGGAATCTAAGCAGGCTGGTATGGGCAGTGCTATTGGTGGCGGCGCTGAAGGTGCAGTCGGTGGCAAGACCAGAGGCAAAGATGCAGTTCTTTCCAAGTTCACAGTGGTATTTGGGATTCTCTTTGCTGTGCTTTGTCTCGTACTTGGAAGATATATGAATACTTTCTAATCTGAAAGCGAGGGGCTTGCCTATAGAGTGCAAGCCTTTTTTTCATAATGAGATGGACATATCCCATGGAACAATACTTTTGTTTCTTGCATTATGGGCTATAGGTTTCCTCTCGTTATTTTATAAAAATACAAAATGTAGATACCTTTATAAGATCTGAGAGTTATCTTATGGGAGATGTTTTATGGAAGAAAAGAAGAACCTTTTATCCTACAAGCCAGGGGTGATCCTAGAAGGGGTTTATAAATCTTACGGACGCTTTGGCTTCCTTATCACCGATGATGACCATGAGGATGTATATATTGCAGATGCGGATCATTTGAATGCTGTCAATAACGATACGGTACAAGTTAAAACAAAAAAGAGCCAAACTGGTCGTCACAGTACAGATGGGGTAGTACTGAAAGTTCTAGAACGTGCCAATGATACCTTTGTGTGCACCTATGAAATGCTGAAGAATGGTGGCGAGGCTGTACCGATTGATGAAAAAGTCGATATGGTTATTGTCATTCCTGAAGGGGAGGAAATGGATGCCACCACTGGTGCCAGAGTCATGGTAGAGGTGACCAGGTGGCCAGGTGAATGGACAGATGCAGAAGGACATGTTACCGAAGTAATCGGGTATAAAGGCGATAAGGGCCTAGATATCGATATCATTGTAGCCCAGCATCGCTTGCCCCATGAATTTTCTGAAAAATTACTAGATGAAGCAGATCATCTGCCTAGGGATATCAAACCGTCTAAAGGAATCAAAGATTTTAGAGATATGCCTATTGTCACCATTGATGGGCCAGACTCTAAGGACTTGGATGATGCAGTGTACTGTTTCAAAAAAGACAATGGACATTTTCATTTAGGCGTGCACATTGCTGATGTCTCTCGCTATGTCACCAAGGGATCCCTTTTAGATGAAGAAGCCTATAGAAGAGGGACCAGTGTATATCTAGCAGATCGGGTTATCCCTATGCTTCCATTCCAACTTTCTAATGATTTATGCAGTTTAAATCATGATGAAGATCGGTATGCTATGTCTTGCATCATGGATGTAGCACCGGATGGCAAGGTGAAAACAGAAGTGATTTCTCCTTCTGTCGTTCGGGTAGCAAGACGGTGTAATTATCCGGAAATCAATAAAGCTTTTGCAGAAGATATCGCGCCGGAAGATTTGAAGCCCTTTCTTCCGATGCTCCATGATTTGAAAGAGTGCGCAGATTGTTTAAGACAAGATAGAACGCGCCGGGGCGCATTGGATTTTGATTTCCCAGAATACAAGGTGGTCCTGGATGAAGCAGGAGTGCCTCTTCGTATTGAAAAACGGATACGTGGGGACGCAGAAAAAATGATCGAAGATGCCATGATTGCTGCCAATGAAGCGGTGGCTCGCTTCCTGGAAAAAACAGGTCATACGTCGATCTATCGTGTCCATGACCATCCGGATGCAGATAAATTGAACTCCCTCCGGCGGCTTGTTGAAATCATGGGTGTGAATATAGATATTCCTAAAGACCCAGAACCCAAAGACATTCAAAAATTACTAGAAACCGTAAAGGGAGAAGACATCGAAGCAGTGGTACAAGTCATGACCCTTCGAAGTCTTCCTCAAGCTTGCTATAGCACAGAAAATAGTGGTCACTTCGGTATTGCTAGTGAATGCTATACCCACTTCACATCCCCTATTCGCCGATATCCGGATCTGATGGTACACCGGCTCATTAGACAGGCTTTAGGAAAAGAACCATCTACCGCCCAATTGAAACGGCAGACTGAATTTTTATTACGTGCTGCGGATCATTGTTCGGAAACGGAACAAAATGCTACCAATACAGAACGAGATGTGGATGATCTGAAGATGACAGAGTACATGGTGCCCTTCGTAGGAGAACCATTTGATGCTCATATCACAGGGATTACTCGATTTGGCATTTTCGTAGGACTGGATAATGGAGTCGAAGGACTGATTCATATGGACTCCATGGACGATGATGAATATATTTATCAGGAAGATACGATGACCATGAAAGGTCGCTTCTCCGGTACTACCTATGCCATGGGAATGCCTGTACGTGTCACTTTGGTTAAGGCGGATAAAGAACGAAGAGAAGTGGATTTTATTATGGGTGAAATCCATTCTCCGCTGAATTTGGAAAAGAAAACTAGAACCTCTGCCAAGTCTCGGTCTCATTCTAAAAAGAAAAATAAGAAGGGGAGGAAATAGTTGCCACCTGCGATTTCTTGGTGATGGAAAAAGGACATCAGAAGAAAGTAACCAGTGAGCAACTGATATATATGGCTAAGGAAAAAACATTACCGCCTATTGCCGCCAATCGGCAGGCGTACCATAATTATTTCATCCATGATACGTATGAATGTGGTATTGCATTAACTGGGACAGAAGTTAAATCCATCAGAGCAGGCAAAGCCAATCTGCGAGACAGCTTTGCTCGTATCAAAGATGGGGAAGTGTACTTATGGAATGCCCATATTAGTCCCTATGAGCAGGGAAATATTTTCAACCATGATCCACTTCGTACCAGAAAACTGCTTCTTCATAAAAAAGAAATTTTAAAAATTGAACTGCAGCTGAAAACCAAAGGGTACACATTGGTTCCACTGAAAATGTATTTTCGCCATGGAAAAGTCAAAGTGGAAATCGGAGTGGCTACGGGCAAGAAACTATATGATAAACGGCAGGATATGGCTGCCAAAGCGGCGAAGAGAGATTTGGATCGCCGCATCAAAGAACAGAGATACGATTAGGAGACCTATGACATATGGAACAGAAAACAGATAAACCGTCAAAAAAAGATTTTCACAGATCTGGCAAAAAGCCATTTCGGGGAAATAAGACATGGGATCATGGTAAAAAATCATTCGGTAGAGGAAAACCGCCGATGAAGAGACGCAGAAAATTGGAACCAGGCGTTGAATTTGTGGATAGAGAGCTTGGTGTCGGTATTGTTCGTACTTTGACTGACGATGGCATTGTGGTGGCTTTTGGGGATGTGGAAAAAGTCATTCCGAGAAGAAAGCCAGAAGGGAAGAAAGAAGGCTTCCATAGCAAAGGTCATTTCCAAAAGCAGAATGCTAAGAAACCATTCCAAGGGGCCAAACCTATGGAAAAGAAAGTGTTTACTTTTGATGTCAAGCCAGAGGACAAGAAAGACCATTCCAAAGGAACGGCACCTAAGAAACGGGAAGTGACAGTGGGACTTGTTGTAGTGGATGATACTTTAGGAAAAGGTGTGGTGAGCCGCATCACCGAAAGAGGCACTTATGTGACCTATGAATCCACTGGTGAAAATGTCATGTATCCTAGAGGTCTTACGGCCAAACTTCTGCAGTCCGCCTTCCCGCAGGAGAAGAAGGAGAAAAAAGAGGATCTCCCCAAGGGACAAAGCCGTACTTATACTGTGCCAGAAGCACCTAAGAGAGTGGCTAAACCTAAAGTGGCTCCCAAACCAGTGAAAGAGACCCATCGAGGCAATACCCACTATATCGAACTGGGCGTTGGTACACCGGTCCATTCTCCCAAGTATGGTCAAGGTGTCATCACAGAGATTGCACAGGGGAAACTTACTGTAGACTTTGGTCATATGGAAAAAGAATTCCACTATCCTAAGGCTTTCATGGAAGGTGAAATCCAGGTAGTCGAAGAATAAAAGTATAGCAACAAAAAAGCGAGAGAATGAAAGGATTGATTTCATTTTCTCGCTTTTTTATTGTCGGTCAATGGTAGACAGTAGACTGTAAACTGTATACCGTTAACCGTCTACCATTATTTGGCTATATAGCTTTCATCTCGTTTGAATTGTCCCATTTTGGTTTGAAATTGTAGCGGCTTTCCTTCAGCGCGGAATTCTACTTGTTTAATGGTGGGGAATTCTGTGAGCGTATTCACCGTCATGGCGATGAATAGAGATTCGCTGGTTTCTCCTTTAAGGCTGTTGATTTCTTTGGTGAAGTTTACGGTAGCGGTCCCATTTTCTATATGAATGTTCTTTAGAGAGACACCGGATGGTAGCAGGAGATACTTGCTGTTTCGATCACTGCGTATCATTTCTGTAATGGCTGTTTTAGCGGTGTAATCTTTTGCTTTTACTTTGCTCTTGACGGGAATGATGTGGCGACCGTCCTCACTGACCTTATAAAAAGTCAGCGTCGCTTCTTTCTCTGCTGGTGCCACTGGCGCAGAAGAAGCGGCTGGTGGGATTTCCTTGGTATGAGAAGGCGCCGGCGTTCCTGTACCGCCGCAACCAGATAGAGCTATGGTGATAGCCATAGCAGAGAAAAGTGCATATAACTTCTTCATAAGAATCTCCCTCTTTCGTGGAAATGCGGTTCAATGGGGATAGATGATTGTATCATTTTATGTGATTCAAATGGGAATCCATCATTTGGGTGAAAGAGGATATCCTCTTTCATCAATAACCATTACTGGATGGAAGAGAAATAATTGACGAAGCCATTGAATAAAGATTTAGCAATAGTTTTCGGGCCCCAGGTGGAAGTGAGCATCTGCAGGCGATGGGGATTACTGATATATCCCATTTCCATCAGGACTGATGGCATATTGGTATTCACATTGACGTATAAATTATTGGAACGTACGCCTCTATCAGGAATGGCTAGGCTATCCATGGTCGCCTGGTGCATCATTTGTGCCAAAAGTAAATCTTTCGATGTTTTGGCATAGTAATACGCTGTGACGCCATCTACACTTCCATTGCTGAAGGAATCGATGTGAATGGACAAGAATGCATCAGCGTTGGCATTATTGGCTACATCGCAGCGGGCTTGTAATTCAGGATCCGCATCGGCCCATGGACCATATACATCTTTATCGGTGGTACGGGTCATGACCACTTTAGCACCTGCAGAGGTAAGCATGTCACGAAGGGGAAGAGCAATGGATAAAGTGATATTCTTTTCATAAATTTCTGTTCCGCCTAAATGACCTACTGCACCTACATCTGTACCACCATGTCCTGGATCGATACAAATGATTTTTCCTTTAAGTACTCTCTTGGCTTCTTGGGATACATTCTGATATTTTACGGCAGGAGCCGCGTCCACTTTGGAAGCATTATTTTTATTTCCCGAAGGTTTACTGGTGGCAGCTGGTTTGGTATAGGTCTGTTTGGCACCAATGATCGGAATATCTACCACCACGCGATGGGTTTTTCCTGCTTTGGCATCGGGGCGAAGGGCAAATACATGAATGTTATTCATGGTTTGCGGTTTCGTCAAAGCTACATCAAGATAGGTATCTCCATCTTTTTCAGAAACAGTGGCAAAATCAATGGCACGGGAATCCATGTCATATTGGTCATTCACGTTTCCCATGGAGGTATTTTTTAAGACCAATTCAAAATTCTTACCTTCTTCATCGATAGCGGCTTCTGCTTTGACTGCTTTTGTCACATCCATAGCAATCCGTACGAAGGGAGGATTGCCATCATTTCTGGAAGTCCATCGAAGATTTGTCATAGAAGCTCCGCTGGAAGCTGCTTGGGTGGGCATTCCTAGAGGAAGCAAGAGAAGAAGTATCATGGTGAATAATAACTTACATATCGTTTTGATCATATTTCTATATTCCTTTCTACCTGATTTCCACTTGGTATATTGCATTGTATATGCATCTTCATTATATCACTTTTGAACAAGAGTCAGTATTGATAAAAATGGGAAGATGCACTGGTTTAGAGGAGATGTGGAAACATAAAGATGGATTCATGGAGAAGATTGGTCTATGTGCCAAGAGTTCATGGTTCACAAGGGCTAGTAAAGGGCAGGAACAACTCTCTACTTTATTTTCTCGGAAAATCGTAGTAAAATATAAACCGTATATTATCTAAAAATGGTCATACAATGACGAGTCATGAAGCCATCTATGAGGTAAGGCATGCATTCAGCCATTGCAGGAGGAATGATTATAAAGGAAGATGATATGCGATAAAAATGAATTATGAAGTAAGGGAGTTTTGAAATTGAAGTTATATGCTACAAAATGGAAGAAGGCTATGGCACTTACGGCAGCTGCTTTTCTGTGTGCTTCCTCATTTGCCTTGGCAGGTTGCAGCCAGGAGGGAGCCCAAGCTGGATCTGAAACGGTGAAAGCTGCTTCCTCACAAGCACAAGACGCTTCCCTAAAACCTGGAGTGGCAGTGGTTCATCGGGATCCTAGCGTCAAGTACAGCGTGCCAGAAGGCGTCTCTGTATTGATGTATCATATGATCGGAGACCTCAAAGATAACGCGGCTGTTATGACAGAAGCCAATTTGCGTATTCAGATGAATTATCTTCGTGACCATGGATATCATCCTATTACCATGCAGGAACTTTATGACTATGTGTCCAAAGGGGCACC
>DJPC01000058.1:5870-9571 GCA_002439665.1 Dialister sp. UBA6422 | reverse complement strand
CCATCTCCTGCTTCTGAAGCGCCCAAAGCAGAAGAGCCAGAAGAAGAAACTCTTTCTGTTGCAGAGACCAAATCGGAAGAAGACACTTCTAAGGAAGTTTCTGCTACGGAAACTGTTTCTGAAGAAAAGGCAAATGTTCCTAGTGAGAAGAAACAGGGTCGTGAAGACTTTGTCTTTAAACCAGAAGAACAGAAACAGACTGCAGAAGAAGCCAAAGCATTTTTGGAAGGGGTTTTCCAGGGGATGCATCTTTCTGTAACGATGGAATGCTTAATGAGCGAAGAACGTATTCTTATCAACCTTCATGGTGATGGGCTAGGCATTCTTATCGGCAAGCACGGGCAGACATTGGATGCGCTTCAGTATCTGACCAATCTTGCTGCTGGCAAATCTTTCCGTCATCACTACTTTGTTCTTCTTGATGTAGAGAACTACAGAGAACGTCGTAAGGATACCTTGGAAGCATTGGCAAAACGTCTGGCAGGTAAGGTGAAACGGACTGGTGAAGAAGTCCGCTTGGAACCCATGGCTGCTGGCGAACGGCGTATCATTCATTTGGCACTGCAAGATGATCGAGCTATTTCCACTGAATCCGAAGGGGAAGCACCTTATCGTTATGTGGTGATCAAATTAAAGGATTAATATTCCATATAAAAAAGCAGCCGAAAGGCTGCTTTTTTATATGTGTTTTTATATAGGTCATTTGTGACGCAAAGATAAGCATAGCGAAGAGTTAAGAATGAGGGATGATGACCGAAGTACATAACTTATATAGCGCATCAATACTGTTTCTTATTTAAAATTTGCAGTGGTTCCAAATTTTGTGCGCTGCCATCACTTTTCATTTTTAATTTCTTACTATATGTTCACCAGTCAATCCAGGTCAGTGCTTTTTCTAGTTCGTAAAAAGTTTTTCCATCCCATAGAATGTCTTCTGTGAGATGATTTAGCACATCATCAGCATCTTCTGATTCGTAGTTGTATACCAGTTCCATAAAGTCCTCAAATGGTTCGTTGGAAAAACGATATTTTTCTACGCTAATGCTGTAAGTATCTCTACCTGGATGATATTTTAATCCAGAGAAACGATAGACGTACCCTCTGTGACGTACAGAAGCTTCTCCATCATTCATATAATCAATAAATTCGTCCGCGTCGCCGCCTTGCATAATTGAGTTCTCCTTTTTTATACTCACGAAATATATCAGTTCTATTATACAGGAAAGCCTTACAAGTTAGAAGTAAAAAATAGTAGTATATGACTTGTATGAAAATGATACGAGCGGAGTGGCTAGGGATTGAGAATTAGAAGGAATTTTTTCTAGTTATTAGTCATGAATGGTTAGTTGCCTCAATTATTTCACAAAAATGATGGAATGAGGGGCTATATCATTTGATGCATTCCTTCCATCATTTTTTACATGCCTATCGTATCATCCAGTGGTTCTTCGCAGAAGAGTTTCATGGCACCTTCTGCCATCTTACCGCCTTCGTGAGCAGAACCTTCTATGATGTGAGTTTTCCAGAGAAAGGGAACGTGCAATTCTTGTGCCTTGGCTTCACACTGATGGACATAATTTTGGCATCGTTCCATTCGATTCTTTCCTTGGGCATCTGCTTCTGGCGTATCACGGAAAGGTTTATTTCTAGAAACATCTAAACTGCCCATGAGCATCATTACAGGCCGAGAGAAAGCACGGCCCAATTCTTTATCAGTGATGGGAATGTTTTGAATCCCATAGGGAAAAGGAACTGTCCGGTCGGGCATGGTGAACCATCCTGCGTTAGCACATAGAATGGCATCAGCGGTACAATTTCTGGAAAAGAGACTATAGCGGTGCATAAATTGTCCACCGGCGGAGTGACCAAAAAGGATGACCTTTCCCTTGGCATGAGTTCTTTCTCGGATGGCTTCTACCAAACGATCTACCGTATCAAAATTCCAATTCTGTCTTGGTAAAATAGTACCATGAATGTCATCTGCATTTGTCATGTTTCCCTCTTGGTAGCAGCAGGCACCTGGATATTTTTTGGTGGAAAATTCCGGAGAGGCTATGAGCATGTTGTATTTTACGGCCAATTCTTCTAGTCTCTTGGCAAATCCTTTGGCATTTCTTGTATATCCTGGGAAGGCAATAAAAACGGGTTGCTCGTGGGTCCAGGTAGCAGGTCTAAAATAATATACAGAAATGCCTTCTGGAGAAGCTCCTTGTTTTTCCGGTAAAATATATCGGCTTTCTCCTATGGGAAGAGTCAGGTTTTTCTTTTTGTGAGATACATGATATATAGCGATGGCTCCCAATGTGAGAGCGGCGAGGGCTTTGGTTAAGGTATTCATGATAGGACCTCGTTTACATAATGCGTAGTGCAAAGTGAATGTGGGTGCACAACATTTGGAAGTACTACGAAATTTTATTTTTACTCAATGATATTGCTTATAATGATATTGCTTATTATAGCATGAAAGAAGAGGTGGGATTTACTACCTTGTATTTCTTAATGCCGAAAAGAGATGGTTTGCGACAGGATTAAAAGTTATCAAGGGTTATTCATTTTCGTGTATCCTATAACTTTTTATAACCTGATGCATGGAGGTTGATTTGTTAGAATTTGTATATAGCAGAATAATAACCTTTATATCAAGTATTTTCAAAAAATACTTGTCTTATGGTGGTATAATATAAAAGTTATATAGTTTCTCAGTTGTCATCTGTTAACCAACTTAAAAAAACAGGAGGAAAGATGAAAAAAGCAATTATATTATCCAGCGGGGGTGTGGATTCTACCACTTGTGTTTCCCTGGCTGTAGACAAACTGGGAGCAGAAAATGTAGTGACTGCTTCTATTTTTTATGGACAAAAACATAAGAAAGAAATTTTAGCTGCAAGAAAAGTAGCTGCCTATTATCATTTGAAACATTATGAATTTGATTTATCTTCTATTTTTCAATACTCTAATTGCTCTCTGTTGGAAGGATCCACCCAAAAAATTGTACATGAAAGTTATGCACAGCAGATTGAGGAAAATGGGGAAGGGAAAGTATCTACCTATGTTCCGTTTAGAAATGGACTCATGCTTTCTACGGCTGCGTCTTTAGCAGCTTCTCTTTTTGAAAATGATGAGGTAGATATTTACATCGGTGCCCATGCAGATGATGCTGCAGGAGATGCTTACGCAGACTGCAGTGAACCTTTTTTGAAAGCTATGGGTGATGCGGTACGGATTGGTACATATGGGAAAGTACATTTAGTATTTCCTTTTGCGGACATGAATAAAGCTGGCGTAGTAGCTACAGGGCTTAAACTGCACACCCCTTATGAACTCACTTGGAGCTGCTACGAAGGGGGAGACAAACCCTGCGGCACCTGCGGTACCTGCATCGACCGGGCCGCTGCTTTCGCTGCCAATGGCGTGGAAGATCCAGCTTTAAAGCAGTGAGAAGTGAGTAGTGAGAAGTTAGAAATGAAGGNNTAGAAGATCCTGCTTTGAAGGACAGTGAGAAGTGAGGGCGACGGTGCATCACTTATGCAGTACCGTCATGTATGATAAAAACAGGAATTAGGGATTGGTAACTAGGAGTTAGGATATTTGAGCTTTTTATACAAGGTCTGGTGATATGAATTGTATCAGGTTACAATTATGACTTATTCTTCATGCCTTGTTTTTCACTCTAACAAATTGTCTATTAATGACTAATGACA
>DJPC01000058.1:5679-5842 GCA_002439665.1 Dialister sp. UBA6422 | reverse complement strand
GTAGAAAGGATAGCGTCATGTTTACCGTAACAAAACGAATTGAAATTTCTGGGGCTCATTTTTTGCATCTAGATTATGAAAGCAAATGTACCAATCTTCATGGGCATAATTGGATCATTACTGTAACTGTGCAGAATGATACATTAGATAAAAACGGAATGGT
>DJPC01000058.1:0-5557 GCA_002439665.1 Dialister sp. UBA6422 | reverse complement strand
AATATTGCTAAATGGCTTTGTGATCGGATCCCCCATTGCATCCGGGTGTCAGTACAGGAAACGGAAGGAAATGTGGCAACCTATGAAAAGTAATTACCGTTATGATGATGGGCTATATCATGTGACGGAAATTTTTGATAGCATTGATGGAGAAGGTAAAAGGACGGGATATATGGCGATCTTTGTTCGCCTAGCAGGTTGCAATCTTCGGTGTAATTACTGTGATACATCCTATTCTTTGACCTTAGATGATACGGAAGAAGCTTTGACTTTGGATGCCCTGATGAGACGAATCCATCAGTTTCCTTGGAAACGGGTGACACTGACTGGCGGGGAACCTATGCTGCATCCTCTTTTACCTCTGTGTCAACGGCTTTCAGAAGAAGGCTATGAGGTCAATATAGAGACTAATGGAGCGGTGCCTCTATTTTCAGAAAGACCAGATCAGTTATTTTATACCATGGATTTCAAATGCGGCGGAAGCGGTATGAAATCTCATATGCGTATGGAAAATATGTCTCTTTTAGGAAAAGAAGATGTGCTTAAATTTGTAGTGAGCTCACAGTCTGATATGGATGAAATGACAGAAGTCATTGGGAAGTATTTCCATCAAGGAAATGATCCAGAGTTTTTTGTTAGTCCAGTATGGGGACGGATAGAACCAGCTTGTTTGGTGGATTACGTGAAAAGTCATAGGCTAGGTGACGTACGGGTACAGGTGCAGCTTCATAAAATCATCTGGGATCCCAATAGGAGAGGCGTATAATATGGATTTAAAAAAATTAGAAGAAGCGGCACGGCTCATTATAGAAGCCGTAGGAGATGACCCGAAGCGGGAAGGTCTTTTGGAAACGCCAAAGCGTTTTGCTGATATGATGGCAGAACAATTTGCTTATACGGGAGTCTCTAATGAAGACATTGCCAAAGAATTTGAAAAGACCTTTGCTACTCCAGAAAGTGATATGGTAGTAGTCAAAGATATTGAAATTTTTTCTCATTGCGAACATCATATTGCGCTCATGTATAATATGAAAGTGGCTGTAGGTTATATCCCTCATGGCCGAGTGATTGGTCTTTCCAAAATAGCTCGTATTGCAGATGCGGTATCTAAAAGGTTCCAGTTGCAAGAACGAATTGGCACAGATATCCGAGATATCATGAAAATGGTGACCCATTCTGACGATGTGATTGTTTATATTGAAGGAGAACATTCTTGCATGACAGCTAGAGGTATTAAGAAACCAGGGACAAAGACGCGTACCCTGGCAGCTTCTGGCGCTTTTCATGACCATCCAGAACTGCGAAAAGAATTTATGATGATGAAGGGATGTTAATAGCCAGATAGGTATACAAGCTTAGAATGACATCGTAGTATGGAGAAGGGGGCTATTAGATGGGAGGTACCCTTTTCCCTATTATGTGGAATGTTATTTATAATACTGATTCACCAATGGGGAGGATTTTATGAAAGTCATAGGGCTGGTATTGCTTTCTATAGTATGGTTGAATCTATTTCCTGTGGAAGCGGGGTATACCATTTCACCTGATTATACGGTAACAATTAAGGATTATGGAAAAATTGAGCAATACTATCGCTTGCCTGGAACTTATGAAGTGAAGTCCTTTATTATTTCCAATAAAAATCCAGCCTATGGTAATTACAAGTATAAAGTATGGTATCCGTCTGTGATGGAAGAGAGAAATCGAGATTGGCCACTGGTGGTGATGCTCAATGGGACGGGCGGCTCCTGTGATGCAGATGAACCTCTCTATGAACATCTAGCTTCTTGGGGATTTTTAGTGCTAGGAAATACAGATTCTGAGACTGGACTTGGTTATTCTGCCCAGTATGGATTAGAGCAGATGAAACAATTAAATGCGACCAAAGGAAGTCTCTTCTATCAGAAGGTGGATACGAAACATATGGGAATTGTGGGATATTCCCAAGGCGGTGCAGGGGCGTATCATGCCTTACAGCGTCCTTATGGGGAAGAGTATGATACGTTAGTGACTGTATCAGCGGTGACGCAACATATTAGCCACAAACTGCATCTTTCAAGTTGGCTTTATGACACTAGCCAAGTAAAAATTCCTACTTTTATGGTGGCTGGTACGGGTCCATTGGATCGAAAACTGATTACTCCTCTAACAGATATGAAAGATAATTTTATGAACCTTTCCAGCGAAGAAAAAATTATGGGGCGGAGGAAAGGAGCCGACCATCTGGAAATTCAAGAACAAGCAGATGCTTATATCACTGCTTGGCTCCGTTGGCAGCTCAAGAGAGATCCTTATGCTAAAAAAGTTTTTACTGGGAAGACTCCAGAAATTGAAAATAATCCTGGATGGGAAAATGTAGAGCGAAAACAACATGCTGGCAAGGAACATAGGTCAAGTGAAATGCCTCATGATAGTGGTCATGTCATATCATTAAATGAAAATCAAAACGGATAGAGACAACTGATATATGTCTCTATCCGTTTTTATCTTTATTTAGCTTACCTTACCCTAGCAAGAAAATATGGTAACGCTTTATAGATTGTGTACCTTTTTCTTCATAACACTCTGACTATTGCGTCTGGAGTAATACGATAAGCAATAACCCTGCTACAAAAATAGCAATAAAGGCAGGGAGGTGGTAGTTATCATAAAAAGGGTCATCCTTCTTTTTTACCGCTTCATAAGGACGGGCCCGTACCGTCTCATAAAATTCATCAGGAATGAGCCCTTTATAGAAATCAGCTAGGTATTTACCATAAGACAATGTTTCTTGACTAAAAAACCAAAAAATAGGTGAATAAAGGGGTATATGATTTTTTTTAGCTAAAGCAGATAATCCGGCGGTGATGATACCCTTCAACTGTCGATTGCGATCTAATGGTTTATTTTCCATTTCTAGAGAAATGGAATTAAACATATCATAAAATTGATCCATTTTAGAGACCGTATAGTCCGCAGCTAAATGGGATGGTAAAAATGCACTATCACCTACACCGCGTCCAGGGTCAGCCTCTTCTTTAAAAAAAGCAGGGAAATTGCTTTCTACTTGCTGAATGCCTTTAAATATTTGAAGAAGCGGCGTATAGTCTTTGGCATAGTCCTTTAAGATGTATTTGGCTATATAGAGACGGAAAACGATATAATCTGCTAGGAATGTACACCAATTGTCTTTGTCTTGTTCAAACTTAGCAATTTTTTTTTCTTTCAAAAATTGATTGAAAATGATATGCAAACCGTAGCTACCTTGAGGCTGCGTCGTATAGGAAAAGAGTGCACGGCGAGAAATGGTAATACCCATGCTTTCTAAGTATGATGAACGATCCATGGCGTGCCTCCTTTATAGATATATAAATTCATTTTCATTTTACTCTTTTAAAAGATTGGGTTCAAGGTAAAAAACATTGCTTTCAAGCGGATAAGTGATCATAATATGATTTTAGAAAAAGAGAGTTGAATTGATAGGTGTGCTCTGTAATGCAAAAAAGCTCCAGAAGGAGCTTCGGGTTAAATTAGATTCTTATTTTTTTAGGAAGAAATAGTTAGTGGGCTATATCAGATGACGTTACTCATTTGTTTAAGCAAACATGACTAGAAATCCGACCATCATACTAGCTAATACAGTGAAAGAAGGATAGAGGTGTTCATAAGTTTCTTTAGAAAATATAGATCCATAATGGTGAATCAATGTTTTTTTATGAGCTCTTTCGTGGAGACCTTCCGGTGTGATCTTAGATAAACGGAGTGATAAGCTGCGTATATAGTATATGGTTTCTTCTTGGAGAAATTGCAATACATTGGGGGACATAGGGAAATGGACTTCCCTTGCTATAGTAGCTATTGAATCATTTATAGCATGATATCGTCCTTCTTTGCGATTAGCAGAATGTATATGTCTTTGTTCAATGGCTGCGTAAGCAGAAAAGCGTTTTTTCACATAGTCAAAATGAAATGTTTTGGCCCGTTGACTGATGAGAAGATAGGAACCTGCTAGGTCTCGTTCTAAGGCAATGAGGTTCAAATGGTCAGGAATGGCATGCAACATGGTTTCCATGCCATGTAGGATAGGCTCTCTGGTACCAAAACCATCTTGAAAATCACGAATGATACTGGATGTGATGTAGAGACGAAATAAAAGATATTCCCAAAAGAAATCTTGTATTTGAGACTGCGTTTTCATAGATAGAGAATCCTGGTCTTTTATCATGATTTTTTCTATGTCAGTAGGTAAATCGCCACAGCTATCCCTTGAAAAGGTATTTAGTGTATATTCTAGTAGTCTGCTTCCTTCATATTCTAAATATTCTCTATTATTCATAGTGACGTTCCCCTTTGTACAGATCAGGATGATTACCTATGGAAATATTTACTAATTTTATTATACTTAAATACATAACATATATACAATTAAAAACTTTTATTATTACCTATAAATTATGTATTGCATCTTACACTGAAAAATATGCAACTTACGGGCAAATCAGGCGCCATAAGTCAATGAAAATAGGATGATTTATTTGTTATGTATGTTCCTACTATATATGTGAAATTCTTTCTCTTAATAAGATGGAGTGGATTTTCTATTTCATTTCGTGTAGCATAGAGAGAATATGAACGAGATATAAATATTATATTTTTACATACAGAGGAGTATATATGGGGGATATCAAACGGCCTGCAGTAGTTATTCATGCATTTTCGGATGGTTCGGTGGAATGTGTATTTGATGAAGCACATTATGGAGAGACAATTGCTTATTTATCTCAGGCGGTGTGCGGCGCTTTTGATGTAGCAGGGGAGCATGAAAAAGAAGTGCGTGAGGCACTGTGCTTAATGGCACAGGATATGACGGCTTCCTACTTTACAAATGACATAGATCAGCCATAATTTTATGAAATAGGGGATATCATTTTGGAAATATTTAAGATTTCAAAAAAAGAACAGGGAAAAAGATTGGATGTATTTCTCATGGATACAAAGCATTGGCCCCGTTCTCTTTTTATGAAAGCTCTTAGAACCAAGAAAATCAAAGTCAATGGGAAAAAAGAGGATCCGTCCTATCGCCTACAAGCAGGCGATGAAGTAAAATCTTTTGTGTTGGAAGAAAAGCAGAAAGATAGCTTGTTTTTGCCCATAGATATACTTTATGAGGATGATCATATACTGGCTGTCAACAAACCGGCAGGGCTTTTGACTTTAGATGTGACAAAAAAGACAAAAGAAACTATGCTAGATCGGGTCAATCGGTATTTAGCAGGTAAAGAGGCACCTTCTGCCTATGCAGTGCATCGCATTGATTTCAATACCCAGGGGATTTTATTATTTGCTAAATCTGTATCGGATAGAGATATTTTAATGAAACTCATTAAAGATAGAAAAATCCAAAAATCCTATGTAGCGGTGGTGCAGGGGAAGATAGAACCTGCCAAAGGAATATTGAAACATCAGTTATTCAAAGACGCGAAAAAGAATTATGTATATGTATCAAATGAACCGGTGAAAGGGTCTAAAACCGCTATATTGGAATATGAAAGACTATCTGTCTCCCATGGATTATCTT
>DJPC01000169.1:4276-4683 GCA_002439665.1 Dialister sp. UBA6422 | reverse complement strand
TGCTGCCAGGAAGCGCTTCTTTTTGTAATGGCAGATTCCTCGCTAGGGGCACACAAGAGAGCATCAAGCATATATAAAATGGTTTTCCTCCCAAGATACTGGCTAGCCATAAAATCTACATGAGGCATGTAATGATCCATCCTTTTATGAAGCATAAATGGATGGATGTCAGCTCCTACAGGGGGATTCATATAATTATCATTCATGATGGAGCCAAAGTGATTTTTGCCACATAAGGAAATCCCCCAGCAGTGGCCCTTCAAGTCTGCTAGATTGATCAGATAGGTGGCATCAGTCACTACTGTAGGAAGGTAGCTGGTATTTTCTGTGAAATCATAAGACCAGCGAATCGGTACTTGGTAGTCTGCTATGGCTGTATCTCTTCCTACAAAATGAACGCCCTTTAA
>DJPC01000169.1:0-4189 GCA_002439665.1 Dialister sp. UBA6422 | reverse complement strand
GAAATATCATCAGCGGCTATACCATTTTCTACCATGGAGTGTAATAATTCTCTCAAAACTACAGGATTTACATAATCTAGCTGCACCTTGCCCGAATGGTCTTCTTCAAATTCAGAGGTGCCATTGAGATTTACTTTAATGGCGATTTTTTCCCCTTTCACATATCCTTTGTCTTGTCCTTCCTTTTGGTTGTGATAAATGAATAGTTTCTGCCAGCTTTCCTTGGTGTCATCAGTGCCTGTCAAAGCTTGTACACTTTGGTCAATCATCTGACGAATGAAGGGAGCATTGAAGTGTCCCTCTTCCCACCAATATCCTTCTCCATCCCAGGAAACACTCTTAGGATTGTAATCCCAGACTACCCGTCCTGGATAGATACCGATCCCTTGTCCATAAGGCACGTGGGCAGGAAATCCTGTTTCCTTATAGGAATGCACCATGTGATACACTTTATTTTCTACATCATATTTCATGACAATCATCTTCGCTTTCTCTTCCGGGGTAGCAGCCATATAGGCCACAAGACCTAAACATCCCATCATCGCTGCCACCCACAATGGATACATCTTCATAGTATCCTTCCTTTCGCATCCAATATATGGTGTGATTACCTATATCATATCACTAGGTGGCTAGGGGTGTTAGTCGTTTGCGTCTTGATAATCCAAAAGTATCCTTTCCCTAATTTCATATTTGGATACCCAATCTATGGGACATCACTATATAGGGATAGTCGTAAATTCATTTGGGTAAAACTGATGTATTTCCGTGGTTTAAATTCTAGGATCTATATTTCCGCATGTAAACCTTCCCTTAAAAGGTCTTTATCGTATATGACATATTGACCGATTACTTATGGTTTGGTCTTAATAACTAGCAACTAACAGTAAGAATCGCGAAGACACAAAAAGACGGTTGGAATATATCTTTTGCAAGATTTTCCAACCGTCTTTTATGACGATATCACGCCTACCGTTTTATATTATACTTTTTATGCTTTCAAAGTACTAACGATTTCATTCACGTCTTTGACACCATTACGGTCACACCATTCATTCAACTCACGAATGATTCTAGCCATGGCAGTAGGATCGGCTAAGTTTGCTGTACCTACCTGCACCGTCTGGGCGCCAGCCATCATAAATTCTACCACGTCTTCACCAGTCATGACACCGCCCAGGCCGCAAACGGGGATATTAACGGCTTTCGCCACCTGCCAAACCATGCGAAGTGCTACTGGTTTGATCGCTGGGCCAGAGAGACCGCCAGTGACATTTCCCAGTATCGGGGTGCGAGTGCGGGTATCGATAGCAATGCCCAAAAGAGTATTGATGAGGGAAATCCCATCTGCTCCCGCATCTTCCACAGCTTTGGCAATGGTGACCACATCTGTCACATTGGGAGAGAGTTTCACAATCACAGGAAGATGGGTGGCATCTTTCACCGCTCTAGTAACAGCTGCTGCCTGCTTGGGATCGGTCCCGAAAGCAGCTCCGCCTACTTTGACGTTCGGACAGGAGATATTGACTTCCAAGGCACTAATGCCGTCTACAGAGAGAAGTTTGGCGCATTCTGCATATTCTTCCACAGACTTCCCTACCATATTGGCAATATAAGGACAGCCTAGTTTCTTCACTTCCGGAAGGTAGTGTTCCAGGAAATAGGGAGCCCCTGGATTTTCCAAACCGATGCAATTCAGCATGCCAGAAGTGGTTTCAGCGATACGAGTACCGTTATTTCCTGCCCAAGGAGTGGGAGCAAGGCCTTTGCCAGAAATGGCGCCGATTTTGCTCATGTCCATATAGTTGGCTAGTTCTAGTCCAAAGCCTACGGTGCCAGAAGCACCGATGACTGGATTTTTCATAGGAATGCCAAGGAAGTTGACTGCTAAATGGCTCATAATACAACCTCCTCTGCTTTAAATACCGGACCGTCTACGCAGACTTTGTAGTGACCTTTGCCATCGGCTCTGTCGCAGACGCAGCCAAGGCAGGTGCCGATGCCGCAGCCCATGCGACGTTCCATGGAAACTTCACAAGCCACGCCAGCTTCTTTAGCCATCTGGGCAGTGATACGCATCATGATGCCAGGTCCGCAGACACAAGCTTCATCTACATTTCCATTTTTGAAAAGTTCTGGCAGAACAGAGACAGAGAATCCCTTGATCCCATAGGAACCATCATCGGTGGTGACAATGAGCTGTTTGACAGTCTTGGGGAAGAAATCTTTCCAGAATACTTCTTCTTTATTGCGTCCTCCGATGACTACGGTCATCTGGCCTGGTTTGGCTTTTCTTGCCATAAAGAGAATGGGGGCAATACCTACGCCGCCACCAATGCCGACGATATGATCTTTGTCCATATCAAAAGCTGTACCCAAAGGGCCGAGGCAATCCACCACGTCCCCTTCTTTCAGATGGGACATGGCTTCGGTGCCTTTACCCACGATACGATAAATGATTTCTACCAGACCTTTGCCTGGTTCTGTGCCGGCGATGGAAATCGGACGGCGCAGGATATACCGGGGGTCATTCACTTTGATATGAATGAATTGTCCCGGTTTTGCATCTCTGGCGGTGAGAGGAAGTTCCAGTTGCATCCGCCAGATAGAAGGTCCCACTTGCTCATGGAGCATAATGGTTCCTTTTTCTACATAACCTGCCATTTTATTTCTCCTTCACATAGTCCTGAATGGCTTCTACATGGTGTTCGCTGCCGGAAGAGGCCATGACGCGGAGTACTTCTTTGGCGGTATCCAAAGAGGTGATGCATGGAATAGCCAGTTCTACAGCGATACGACGGAGGTCATAGCCTTCCTGTTCAATCTGGCTACCATAGGAAATGGTATTGAGCACCATATCTACTTTGCCGGACTTTAAGTACTTCTCACAGTTTTCCCCTTTTTCATGAATCTTCTTAATGATTTCTACAGGGATTCCTAAGCTTTCGAAGTAAGAACCAGTACCAGAGGTACAAATCAGATGGTAGCCCAGTTCTACAAAACCTTTGGCCAATTCTGCTGTTTCCGGCTTATCTCTATCGCTGACAGTGATAAGTACATTACCACCAGCAGGAACCATCAAATGGGATGCTACTACCGCTTTATAGAGTGCTTCCTGGTATGTATGACCGATCCCCATGACTTCACCGGTGGACTTCATTTCTGGTCCCAGTTTAATTTCTACCAGGCCCAATTTGGAGAAGGAGAATACCGGTGCTTTGATAGCTACATAGCCTTTATCTGGTACAAGGCCCAGAGGAAGACCTGTTTCTTTCAAAGATTCGCCCAATGCGATGCGGGTCGCATATTCTACCATATTGATACCGGTTATTTTACTCATAAATGGTACTGTACGGCTGGCTCTGGGGTTCACTTCAATGACGTATACTTTGTCCTTCACCACGATGAACTGAATATTCACAAGACCTTTGACATTCATAGCCCGAGCAATATCTCTGGTATAATTTGTCAAAGTTTCGATGATTTCAGGAGAGAGATGCTGCGGCGGATATACGGCAATTGAGTCACCAGAATGTACACCGGAGCGTTCGATCTGTTCCATAATGCCTGGGATGCATACGTCGATACCATCAGAAATGGCATCTACTTCTACTTCGCGACCTACCATGTACTGGTCAATGAGGACTGGATGCTCGTGAGATGCTACAACCGCTTCTTTCAGGTACTGACGAAGTTCTGCCTGGTCATAGACAATCTGCATAGCACGGCCGCCCAGTACGTAGGACGGACGAACGATGAGCGGGTACTCCAGTTCTTCTGTCTTAGCCATGGCTTCTTCCACACTTTCAACGAGGCAGCCCTTCGGACGAGCAATGCCCAGCTGGCCCATAAGGGTATCAAAGCGTTCGCGGTCTTCTGCCATATCGATGGATTCATTGGAGGAACCAATGATACGAATACCACGCTTAGCCATAGGAGTAGCTAAATTGATCGCCGTCTGACCACCAAACTGGCAAATCACCCCTTCTGGTTTTTCCTTATCAATGATTTCCAGTACGTCCTGTTCTGTGAGTGGTTCAAAGTACAGGGAATCAGAGGTATCAAAGTCAGTGGAAACGGTTTCTGGATTGTTATTGATAACGATAGATTTCTTTCCTGCTTTTTTAAGAGCCCAGGATGCATGAACAGAGCAGTAATCAAATTCAATACCCTGACCGATACGGATCGG
>DJPC01000013.1 GCA_002439665.1 Dialister sp. UBA6422 | reverse complement strand
CTTGGTTTCCTTATTAGGTTCTCCAGCTCTAGCAGCTACTGCATCTACACCTTGCTGCTGTTTCAGATAAGAATAAGAAATAGCAGCAGCAATGCTATCTGTATCTGGGGATTTATGTCCGATAACAAAAACTTGACTCATAATCAAACGCTCCTTTACTTATTGCTCCATAAGCAATTTAAATTCCATATTATTATACCATGAGGAGGAATCAGATTTCATCTTTTATTTATGACTTTTCGCAAGACTTTTAAACTGCTACGATTTCACATTGCAATAGTCTATTTGACAATATGTATTTTCGAATAGACTGCTTTGAAATATCCATTTATGTGTAGCAGGTACATCTCAAGTTCCCAAAATAAAAGAATGCTTACCGATTCATAGACAAGCTCTCATGAATAAGTAAACATCCTTGTATGCATACACCGTATGAATAGGTTTGGTTTAGTAACCTACCCAACTTATAAGTACATTTAAATTCTTATTTTACAACAAAGGAATCAGGTACAGTAAAATGGAAAAGGCGAAAAAGCCAATAGTAATATTCTTCCAAAGATGATAATCCTTATCCATAGCTTTTTTCTCTGTTTCACTTGGCACTTCATTAGCGGCTGCCAGATCTTCCACTTTCAAATCTGCATCACCATATTTTTTTCGACAAAAAGCATAAATGATAAGTCCTACTACACACCAGATAATACCAGAGACAATCGCATCCTGATCCAGCTGCGTCAGCATAATGAAATAAATGACCATACTAATCGGTACACCAATGGCAATGCAAGGTGCCTTAAACGGACGTTTCAAATTCGGATGTTTTTTACGAAGTCCCCAAGCTGCTGCTATACCGATGATATAGTAGAAAAGATCTGCAAAAAGGCTGACAGAAGCTACGAATGTAATGGGGTACTTAACCAAAATCAAAGACAATACACCCAATACTAAAATGGCTACCCAAGGTGTACCGTATTTCGGGTGCAATGTAGCAAAGATTTTGGGCATAGCCCCTTCTCTTGCCATGGAGAATAAATATCTAGGTGGCACGGCAATACTGGAATTTAAAGTAGAGAAATCTCCCCCTAAAGCAATACCAATAGCCAATAATGCCAATGGCAATCCTAAAATACCTGCTGTTTCCATAGCCATAGCAAATGGAGCATCTGCATCGGATAGTTGCGATAAAGCACCCGTAGGTGTGATACCTACAAGAAGCCACTGGAAAATAGCATTAACAATAAAAACAATAAACGGGGATAATTTCAAAGCTCTAGGAATATTGATCTCTGGAAATTTAATTTCCTCTCCCATAGCACAACAAGTTTCAAATCCAGCAAAGCACCACCAAATCATAGATACCATGCCAATAAATCCCCAGGCGCTCACATCTTGCAAAGCTTCTGGTAAGACCACATAATTAGGCATTTGAATATGAGGAATCATAGAAACTCCCCAAATAATAGCTACGCCCCAGAAAAAATACATAAATCCATTCTGCAAGCGACCTGTAATACCTGATCCATAGATATTGGTAATGATAAATAAAACAATAGGTATCATAGCCAAAGTCACATCATCTAAAGGAAGTTCTATTCCAAAAGCCCTAAAGAAAGTTTTAAAATAAAAAGAAAACGCTAAAGCCTCCCCAGAAGTAACTGCAATCAGAGAGGCAATAAAATTCCATCCAGCTAAAACACCTGCTGCTGAACCCAGTCCTAGCTTGGCATACTTATAAGTTCCTCCTGCAAAAGGCAAAGAAGCTCCCATTTCTCCATATAGCCAAGCTGGATAAATGCTGATGACCATCGCTAAAAAAGTAGCCAGCACAACAGAAGCTCCCATGTCCCCTACAATCTGAGACCCCGTTGTAAAAAGACCTACGCCGATGACATTTCCTACCGTAATCGTCACCGCTTCTTTCATTCCTAGAGTTCTTTTCAAACCCTGCTTAATTTCCATTGTATCGCTTCCTTTTAATTCTTTATCTTGATAAATTGTTATAATGATAAATGAATTGTACCATACAAAAAATAAAAGTGCAAGACTGATTTACTCATAGTATCAAAGATAAAAAACTCCCTTCCGGGAGTTTTTTATCTTATTGATTCATCAATGTCTTAGCCGATTTTTTTAATTTTGATAAAGCCTTTCCTTCGATTTGCCTTATTCTTTCTCGAGTCACATCAAAATACTTTCCCACCTCTTCCAATGTCCTGGTTTTTCCATCTTTTAAACCAAAACGAAGTTCCAATACTTGTCGTTCTCGATCAGTTAATCCTTGAAGCAATTCATCGATCTGCTCTTTTAAAAGAATGGATCCTGCGGCATCATCAGGAGCTACTGCTTCATGGTCTTCAATAAAATCACCTAAATGAGAATCTTCCTTCTCTCCAATAGGTGTTTCCAAGGAAATAGGGTCTTGCGCAATTTTCTTCACTTCCCGCACCTTAGCTACAGAAACACCCATAGCTTTAGCCAATTCTTCATTAGTAGCTTCCCGTCCATTTTCTTGAAGAAGCTGCCGGGTAATGCGATTGAGCTTATTAATAGTTTCCACCATATGGACAGGTACACGAATGGTACGAGCCTGGTCTGCAATAGCTCTTGTAATCGCCTGGCGGATCCACCAAGTAGCGTAGGTGGAAAATTTATAGCCCTTTGTATAATCAAATTTATCAACTGCTTTTAAAAGTCCCAGATTGCCCTCTTGGATAAGATCCAAAAACTGAAGTCCCCTTCCTAAATATTTTTTAGCAATAGAAACAACCAAACGTAAATTACGATCAGCCAATTCTTTTTTAGCTTCTTTCGCAGCTTTTTTTTCTTCCTCCGTAGCTTCTGGTTTAGTTCCGGCTTCTACTGCTTTGGCTAAATGGATTTCCTCTTCACTATCCAGTAATTTTAAAGCTCCAATTTCTTTCAGATACATTTTGACGGGATCATCAATGGTTATGGAATGATCCATATCGGGAAGCAATGAGGTATCTTTATCATTTTCCTCTGTCAGATCAGCTTCTACCTCTTCTTCCAAAAGATCTAAATCTTCTTCAGAAACTTCCTCATCAAAATCAACTTCCAAATGATGCACATGTAAAGCTTCATATAGGTCAGATAAGTCCTCTTCGCCTAAATTTTTCTCCACAATGAGATTCATAATATCCTTATTGGCAACCAGACCATTCCTGGATTTTCTTTTTAGTTCCTGAATATATGTTTCCATTTGTTCCATACGTTCTGCCATACGATCATCCCCCGCCAGCATCAATTGTTTATAAATGACTTCCATTTATAAACAGGTATAGAGTAAATAACGATCAAAATCGCTGTTACAATCAGGAATACTGATAGTCCTATGACCTATCCCCCTACATGATTCAGCATACCCGTCAAATCTTTTCATGTATATATTCCCATCTTGTTATTCCTAAATAGAAGTACCAAAATGGAAAAATTAAAATAAGATATATTCTTATAGGATAAAATAGTAACTTTAAATGGTAATATACGTCCTCCCATATAAATCGGCAGCAGAACCAATCAAGATCCTAATTTCATGATTTCCTGACTAAGTTTGATACAAATCAGTTGCTCTTTTCTTGCTTCCTCTGGATGGGTATCCATGAGCTGCTGTACTTTTTCAGTATGAATCCGATATTCTTTCTGCAAATACATTTTTTTCAATGGCCAAATATATTCCTCCAAGGGAACAGCTCCTGGCGGATCCCCTCCCATACTCATGGCTGCCAAGCGAGCTACATCTTCTCTGGGCAATTGGCTTTCCACTCGCTCTTCTGTAATATGATTTCCAAGAGTAACCATAATATTAAATACAGTCTGGTGAAATGGCTCAATGAAAGAATAGGATTTCATTTCCTCCCAACCCATGGGCATCGTGTGATAACGAAGACAATATTTCAAAAAGCCTTCTTCCAAAAGTTTCTGCTTTTTGATCATAGGACTAGCAGTAGAATTCATAGATGGACCTTCTAGTAGTGTCTTTTGTGAGATATACATATTCGAATGATTCTTTCTAGCAAAAGACAAGGCTTCACTTCGGATCATGCCTTCATCCATGTGCATAGCAGATGCCATTTTTCGTATAAACGAATTAAACTGAAAGGTATCTTGCTGCGCTAAAAGTACAGCAAACATATCATCCAAAATATGATGCTGCCCATCTAGCGTAGCAGCATCATATTGACGACATAAAGCCCCAAAAAGATAGTCCAAAGCTGACTGTGCTTGATCCACTGCTGCTAAGTAAGCATCCCCACCGTGAAGATTGACAAATTCATCTGGGTCTTTCCCTTCTCCTACTCTAGCTACTCTAAGTTTTAACCCTACAGATCCCGCAATTTCTAATGCACGACGTGTTGCATTCTGTCCAGCTTGATCCATATCATAAGAAAAGACGATCTCATCTGCATATTTTTTCAAAAGCCTAGCCTGTTCGATAGTAAAAGCGGTCCCCAAAGAAGCCACTGCATTAGTCACGCCATGGGCATGAAGAGAAATAGCATCCATATACCCTTCTACCATAATAGCCTGCCTTTTTTTTCGTATTTCAGGCAACGCTTGATATAAAGCAAATAAAAGTCTTCTCTTGTTGAAAATAGGAGTTTCTGGAGAATTTAAATATTTGGGTTTACTATCGTCCATGACACGCCCGCCAAATGCTACAATATGCCCCTTTAAGTCTAAAATAGGAAACATACAGCGGTTACGAAATGTGTCATAGTAGGTATTATTTTTAAATCCACAAAGCCCAGCTGCTATCAGTATCTTACCAGCTATTTGTTTCTTTTGTGTAAAATCATTGTACAGCCGATGCCATTCTGGAGGAGCAAAACCCAGCTTAAACTTTTCTATAGTATCAGCTGACAAATGCCGTTTATCAAAATAGGCCAATCCCGCTTTGCCCATTCGAGTCTTTGTCAGGCAATTATGAAAATAGGAGCCAGCTAGTTCCATGACATCATACAGTTTTTTGATCTGCTGTGCATGTTCTCGTTCTTCTGGAGAAATCTCTCTTTGTGGTATTTCCATGTGTGCATATTCTGCCAATCGCTCCACTGCTTCCACAAAAGAAATATGCTCTATTTTTTCAATAAAACTGATCACATCGCCACTGGCATGACAACCAAAGCAATAGTAAAATCCTTTTTCAGGGGACACAGAAAAAGAAGGGGTTTTTTCTGGTCCATGAAAGGGGCAAGAAGCAAAATAATATTTACCTTGCTTCTTCAATGTACAATAATGTCCAATAACATCTAGTATATTAATATTGTCTTTTAAGCGTTGTAAAAATTCATTGTCAAAAGTGGCCATATCTGTCCTTTCTGTCATGTACAAATATGACTAATATAAAAAGATAAAATATATAGCAAAAAAGATTTCTATGCCTATAGTAAAGAAAGCACCGCTACTACAGAACATTCCAAATATTCCAAAGCACCGGTGCTCTATTAATAATAGATTCAATTTACTGATTTTCTGATGTGAATTTCACATCTTTTGTAAGTTCCTGCCAACGAGCAGCTAAAACCTTCATATATTTAAAAGATTTTAAACCAAAAGATGCGAGTCCATATCCATCACTCACTTCTACTAAAAGCGTTCTCCCATCATCGGTTACGCCAAAATCCAGTGCATACCCAGCAGGAGCTGACTGATAAGCCGCTACAGCTTGTTTCAACACCTTAGGATCTGGAAATAAATCCCAACGCCCTTTATATGGATTGAGACCTATGATCTGACCCTGGAGCACCCAAAGGCGCCATTCAGATAAGAAATGTACCTTTGTACAACACCACACATCAATATCTTCCAACCCGCCGCCAAGTTTAATTAAGTCTTCAGATTTATCTAGTACTGTACCATGAAAACGCTTTGTGTCCTCTACTGGTTTAACAAAAACATGCCAGTCTTCTGGATGACTGGTGATCGTATACAACGTGGATTTCCATACTTTTCTTCCCATAAATGGCAAAAGTTCATCTGGATAATCCAGTGGTTCTAGTTTGACTCCAAATCGTTCCAAAGCCACTTTTACATCAGAAAACGTCCCTACTACAGGATTTCGGGGATCCTCATCAGTAATAGAATACACAACCTTGTACGGTTCTACCGGAATATTAAGCTCGTTGCAACCTGTATAAGCTGCATAACAACTTGGATCATAAAATTCTCCGGTATGTTTAATACGGATATGTACTTTCATGAGCACCCCTCCAATAAGGAAATATAATTTTTTATTTCCCTATGCATTAAAACGCCAGCATTACATTTTTAATCATACCATGGTAATACATTTTTGTCCATGGCACCATATGTCTGCACACCTTATAGCTGGCCACGTATGTATATATAAATATGATGAAAGAAATAAAAAAGCTGTATATAAATACAGTCTCCCTAGACCCATTTATATACAACTTTTAAATCATTTCAAAATGAAATCAGAAAAATTACCAAAAATAAATCAATGCCACCAAGGCCACCACAAAACGGTAAATAGCAAAACCTGTCAATGTAGAAGTATTCAAAAATTTCAAGAACCACAAAATAGACGCATAAGCTACTACAAAAGCTGTTACAAAGCCAACAGCCAGAATCCCAAAATCACTCAGCTGTAAATAGCCAATGGTTTTATATAAATCAAACAAACAAGCCAAAAACATCAAAGGTACAGCCATGATAAAAGTAAAATCTGCTGCTGCCTTTCTGGAGATCCCCAATAACAAACTCCCAGCGATGGTACTCCCACTTCGAGAGAATCCAGGCCAAAGGGATAAACATTGAAACAGTCCAATCTGAAAGGCTTGTTTAGTGGTAATACGATCCACATCTTCTACAGAAAAATGTTTTCTCATTTTTTCTGCAAAAATCATGAATACACCACCTAATACCAATCCAATGATAACAGTCATAGGGCCAAACAAAGTATGCTTAATAAATCCATGAAAAACTAATCCTAAAATGCATGCCGGGAACATAGCAATTGCTAGATTTAAAAGGGAAGGCCCCTTCGTGCGGAACCAGTGATGGGTATTCAAAATAAATCTAAATTTTTCATGGTACACAACCAATACAGACAAAATCGCCCCTAGTTGAATAAACACATCAAATAAATCAGCCAATGTGCCTTCAAAACCAATCATATGACCAATAATAATCATATGACCAGTAGAAGATACAGGAATATACTCTGTAAGCCCTTCTACAATCCCTACAATTAACGCACAAAAATAATCGTACACCAGCATAACCTCCTAAAAATAAGAAACCAATTGCAGCATAAAAATAGTTTTACTAAAAATGATACATTCTAATTATATAGAATTATACAGAAATCAATCATAGCCAAGAATTTATTTCTGTTTTTGTGGATTTTCCGCTACCACAACACCGTCTACCCGTTTATCTTTCATGTATATAAGGAGTACCTTGTCCTTTGCTCTTGAAAAATACACATATGCGGTTCTTGGAATTCCATCAGATACATCCATTTCTAATTTCTGTGGCGAGCCATATAAAAGTTCTGCAGTAGAAGCCGCATCCCCTACAGCCAATCCTCTAGAAGTGATCATCTTATTATCAATCAGAAATAAGGCAGTAATCATCTTTTCTTTTTTAGTGATTCGTACTGCATATCCAGGATAATACCAGATTTCCTCTCTTGGATTAGCCATTTTCTTTTCCCAAGAAGAAAATGTATAGTCATGAAACGATGTATTTAAAGTATATCCAGCTAAAGTGAAATCTTTATCTCTCAAATAGGAAGTATGCAAAAGTTCTTTGTATCCTCTTTGCAATCCCAATGGTTGTCTTTCTTTCCAACCTATATGAATTTCGCCAACATGATTTCCTTTGACTTTAAAAGATAATTCTTTTTTATAACCGCTATATATTAGATAGAAAACTCCTCGATCACCATCCCATAGAGCTTCATCCGGTCTACCATAAGCACGAAGTACATTTTCTCTACTACTTCCCACACGGATTCCTCGAATAGTAGAAAAATTTCCGCCTGTAATATAAAAATCAGAAATCCCCTTCTCTGGGATCACTTGATTAACCGGCAAATCACTTCGATTCATATACCTGGATAAAAAATCGCTATAAAAAGTCACGGTAAGGCCATCCCAAGAAAGTGTATCTTGTACCTCTCCTCGATAGGAAGCAGAAGGTGCACCCTTAAGAGATGTCATGATTTGAGGTGTATCTCCTAGCGCAATACCACTCAAAGTAAAGTCTTCCTTCATCATAGGATGACCATCTGTCTGGCGAAGTGTTTCATTCAACGGGGCCGATGATTTCTTTTGCTTTAAAGTATTCGGAGTAAGAGATGTATCATGATTTTCTTTTTGCTTTTGTGAAAAAGAATCCTTCCCGTTTTCTGACATTTGCAAGGACCCACCTTCTATGGCAGTTAATCCCTGATACGAAAAAGCATCCGCCCCATAAGGAATTCCCCCTAATAGGAATGCTAACATAAAAAGTGCTTTCACTGTATATTTCATACATATTCTCCTTTGTAGAACATACAGGCTTTATGAAAGTCATTAATACTTACAAATGATAACAAGCATTTAATAAAGGACAAATTTTTATTGATGCCTAAAACCCATTACAACATATTATGCTTTGTCTCTCCTATTCTTGTCAAGCAAAACATAAAAAGCACTGAACCGGTGATATTCACACCAGTCCAGCGCTTTGTTATTATAATCAAATACTTTTGATAAATTGAAAAGCTTATTCTGCTTTGAAAGTCAGTTTCTTCTTATCATCCACATCAACCTTAAGCACTTTCTTATTCTCCAAACCTTCATTCAAAATAAGTTCAGAAATTGGATCTTCCACTTCTTTTTGGATGGTACGACGAAGCGGACGAGCACCATATTCCACATCTGTACCATGATCAATCAGAACCTTCTTAGCCCCATCAGAAACATCCAAGGTCACATGGAAGTGTTCCAATTTAGCAGCCACTTTATCCAACATAAGGTTAACGATAGAAGACAGATTGTCAGAAGTCAGTGGATGGAAGACAATGATTTCATCAATACGGTTGATAAATTCTGGACGGAAAGTATGTTTTACTTCATCAAGCATCAACTTCTTGATATCTTCAAAAGTTTCTTTCTT